>NZ_CAHJXA010000144.1 GCF_903644135.1 Sphingomonas bacterium
CGGATCGTCGCCGCCGGCGGCGCTCGCCGTCGCGGCGACGCCGGCCAGGGTCGCCGCCCATAGCGCAGCCTCATCGTCCACCGACGTGACCGCACCGTCGGCAGCGAGGCGGAAGCGGACAATGCGGTCCTTCAACGCGCCTGCCGCCATCTCGAAGCGTCGGCCGGCATCGCCGCCGCTATCCTGCCAGACGCGGACCAGCGTCATCTCGGCGACCAGCGCAGCGCCGTTGCGGTGGAAGATCAGCCGCCGTTCCAGCTCGTACCGCCGGGTGACGCCGGACTGAGCCCGCTCCTGGTGGATGACGACGCGATAGGGGCGGTCCAGCGGTGGGTTGAAGACGGGCGAACGACTCGCCGCGGCGAAAACCGCCCATGCCAGTATCGGCAGCGGCACGATCACAGCCGTGAGACGGCCGGCCCGCTCGTCCTTGCGCCGCCGACCGCGTGGGCGGCGACGACCGTGGCGATCAGCAACAGCGCGGCATTGGCCTGGTGCGCAATCGCGAGGTCAAGGGCGACGCCCGACAGCAAGGTCGCGATCCCCAACGCGATCTGCAGCGCCACCAGCGCGATCACCGCTCGCCCGGCGGTCGACCCGGCCCGGTGCGCCCGCATCGCCAGCCAGACCAGTCCCGCCGCCGCCGCGAACGCGAACCAGCGGTGGAAGAACTGGACGACGATCGGGTTGTCGATCGCGTTACGCCACGCCGGCGCGAGCATCGGCGTGCCCGCCGGGAACAGCGTGTCGCCCATCAGCGGCCAGCTCGCAAAGGCATAGCCCGCGCGCAGCCCCGCCGTCAGCGCCCCGAACGCCAGCTGCACCGCCAGCAGCGCCATCGCCGCGACCGCCACCAGCCGCAGGTGGGCGGGGGCGGCGAAGCGGTTCCCCGCCAGCGCGCGCAGGTCGAGCGCCGTCCAGACCAGCCCGCCCAGCGTGAACAGCGCCGTCAACAGGTGGATCGCCAGCCACAGCGGCGCGACCTCGGTCCGCGCCGACAGTCCCGAGCGGACCATGATCCAACCCAGCGTCCCCTGCAGCCCGATCAGCGTCAACAGCGCGAACAAGCGCAGGCCATAGCCCGCCGGCACCTGCCGCCGAGCCGCGAACCACAACAGCGGCAGCGCCACCGCCAGCCCGATCACCCGCCCGAGCAGCCGGTGCAGATATTCCCAGAAGAAAATCGCCTTGAACCCCGCCAGCGTCATGCCGTGGTTGAATGCCTCATATTGCGGGATGCGGCGATAGTTGGCGAACTCCGCCTGCCACGCCGCGTCGGTCAGCGGCGGCAGCGTGCCGCTGACCGGCCGCCATTCGGTGATCGACAGGCCGGATTCGGTCAGCCTGGTGATGCCGCCGATCACCACCATCGCCACCACCAGCGCCGCCACCAGCCACAGCCAGATCGACAGCGCGCGCGGGCGGGCGGTGGTCATGAAGGCGGCGCTGGGCAGGAGCATCGCCGGCCGATACTCCTTCGTTCCGGCGCGGCCAAGCGCCGACTGAACGGGTCGAATGAAACATATCCGTCATCGGCGGCAATCGACACGTCACGATCGCTGGGATAGACCGCGCCGATGGCCGACCTCCCCCAGACTCCGCTGCTCGACGCGGTTTCCACCCCCGAAGACCTGCGCCGACTGAAGCCGGATCAGCTGCGCCAGCTCGCCGACGAGCTCCGCGCCGAGACCATTTCCGCGGTCGGCACGACCGGTGGCCATCTGGGGTCGGGACTCGGTGTGGTGGAGCTGACCACCGCGATCCACTATGTGTTCGACACCCCGCGCGACCGGCTGATCTGGGACGTCGGCCACCAATGCTACCCGCACAAGATCCTGACCGGCCGCCGCGACCGCATCCGCACCCTGCGCCAGGGCGGCGGCCTGTCGGGCTTCACCAAGCGCAGCGAGAGCGAATACGACCCGTTCGGCGCGGCGCATTCGTCGACGTCGATCTCGGCGGCGCTGGGCTTCGCGGTCGCCAACAAGCTGTCGGGCAAGCCGGGCAAGGCGATCGCGGTGATCGGCGACGGCTCGATGTCGGCGGGCATGGCCTATGAGGCGATGAACAACGCCGAACAGGCGGGCAACCGGCTGGTCGTCATCCTCAACGACAACGACATGTCGATCGCGCCGCCGGTCGGTGGGTTGTCGGCGTACCTGTCGCGGATCGTGTCGAGTCGCGAATTTCTTGGGGTGCGCGAGCTGCTCAAGCGCTTTGCCAAGAAGCTGCCGCGGCCTTTCTCGGAAGCGGCGCGCAAGACCGACGAGTTCGCCCGCGGCATGGCGATGGGCGGCACGTTGTTCGAAGAATTGGGCTTCTATTATGTCGGCCCGGTCGACGGCCACAACCTCGACCAGCTGATCCCGGTACTGGAGAATGTCCGCGACGCCGAGGAAGGCCCGATCCTGATCCATGTCGTGACGCAGAAGGGCAAGGGCTATGCCCCGGCCGAGGCGTCGGCGGATAAATATCACGGCGTCCAGAAGTTCGACGTCATCACCGGCACCCAGGCCAAGGCACCGCCGGGGCCGCCGCAATACCAGAACGTGTTCGGCGACGCGCTGGCCGACGAGGCCGACCGCGACCCGACCATCGTCGCGATCACCGCGGCGATGCCCGGCGGCACCGGCGTCGATCGCTTCGCCAAGCGCCACCCGACCCGCGCCTTCGACGTCGGCATCGCCGAGCAGCACGGCGTCACCTTCGCCGCGGGTCTTGCGGCGCAGGGGATGCGGCCATTTTGCGCGATCTACTCGACCTTCCTCCAGCGTGCCTATGATCAGGTCGTGCACGACGTCGCGATCCAGAACCTGCCGGTGCGCTTCGCGATCGACCGTGCCGGGCTGGTCGGGGCCGACGGTGCCACCCATGCCGGATCGTTCGACGTCACCTATCTGGCGACGTTGCCCAATTTCGTGGTGATGGCCGCGGCGGACGAGGCCGAGCTGGTCCACATGACCCACACCGCCGCCCTGCACGACACGGGCCCGATCGCGGTGCGCTATCCGCGCGGCAACGGCACCGGCGTTGCGCTGCCCGAGGTTCCGCAGCGGCTGGAGATCGGCCGCGGCCGCCTGGTGCGGGAAGGCAAGACGGTCGCCATCCTGTCGCTCGGCACGCGGCTGGGGGAGGCGCTCAAGGCCGCCGACGCATTGGAAGCGAAGGGGCTGTCGACCAGCGTCGCCGACCTTCGCTTCGCCAAGCCGCTCGACGAGGCGCTGATCCGCCGCCTGCTTACCACCCATGAAGTCGCAGTGACGATCGAGGAGGGCTCGGTCGGCGGCCTCGGCGCGCACGTCCTGACGCTGGCGAGCGACGAGGGGCTGATCGATGCAGGCCTCAAGCTGCGCACCATGCGCCTGCCCGACCTGTTCCAGGACCAGGACTCGCCCGACAAGCAGTATGCGCAGGCGGGGCTGGATGCGGCGGCGATCGTGGAGACGGTGTTGACGATGCTGCGCCACAATAGCGCGGGCGTGAGCGAGGGCGCGCGGGCGTAAGGCGGCAGGTCAGGTGCGACCCGCTGCAGCCTTGTAGACAGCGTTTCGATCGCGCCGCCCGACCGCAACCACGATGACCGTCACGACAGCATCGTCGACGCGATAGACCAGTCGGTATCCGGCTGCGCGCAACTTGATCTTGTAGCAGTCCGGCAGGCCCGCCAGCCGATCGCCGTCGACGCGCGGCGTATGCAGCCGCTCGGCCAACTTCTTCTTGAATTGCTCTCGCACCGTCGCGCCTAGACCATCCCACTCCTTTCGGGCGCTCGGCAGGAAGGCGAGACTATAGCTCATCAAGTGTAGCGGCGACTGGCGTCTCGTCGGCGCGCGCCCGCACGATCGCCGCGAGGTCGGCATCCTCAAGCCGGTCTACCAGTTCCGCCCATGCAGTTGCAGGCACCAGATACGCCGATGGCTTGTTGCGGTTCAGTATGGCGATCGGAAAGCCTTCCGCTGCGGCGATCGCCGCGCTGGGATTTTTCTTGAAATCGCTGATGCTGATGCTGGCACCGGCAAGAAGAGGCTCGACCATCATGGTGTCCTGACCTATTGGATGACCTGTTCTTAGCTCATCTGGTGTTACGGAGCAATGCTCAAGACCCGCATTGACCAACTCCTCGTCGAGCGCGGCCTTGCCGAGTCGCGCACCCGCGCGCAGGCGCTGGTGATGGCGGGGCTGGTGTTCGCGGGCACGCGCAAGATCGCCAAGCCAGGTGAGCAGATCGCGGCCGATACAGCGGTCGAGGTGCGCGGCCGCGACCATCCCTGGGGATCGCGTGGCGGCGGCAAGCTGGCGCACGGGCTTGACCATTTCGGCTGGGACGTCGCCGGCGCGGTGGCGATCGATGTAGGTTCGTCGACCGGCGGCTTCACCGACGTATTGCTCACCCGCGGCGCGGCGCGCGTCTATGCGGTCGACAGCGGCACCAACCAGCTCGCGTGGAAGCTCCGCCAGGACGCGCGCGTCATCGTCCTTGAACAGACCAGCGCGCGCCTGCTGACCGCCGCGCACATTCCCGAGCCGGCCGACCTCGTCGTCTGTGATGCGAGCTTCATCGGCCTTTCCAAGGTGCTCGAACGCCCCTTGTCGCTCGCGACGCCCACCGCGCGGCTGATGGCACTGGTCAAGCCGCAGTTCGAGGCGGGGCGCGACGAGGTCGGCAAGGGCGGCGTCGTGCGCGACCCCGCCGTCCATGCCCGCGTCTGCGCCGAAGTCGCCGCCTGGCTGACCGCCGCCGGCTGGGCCGTCGAGGGCGTCACCCCCAGCCCGATCACCGGGCCGGAGGGCAATGTCGAGTTCCTGCTCGCGGCGTCCCGTTCCGGTCCACCCTGACGAAGCCTGTTTACGCGCGCGCCATCGCCCGCCAGAAGGGCATCCGTCACAGGCGTCCATACCGAGGGCGCGCGACGAAAGGACCGACGTGGGCGGCATCGCTTCCAAGGGCCAGCTGAGGATGTCGCTGCTGCGCTGGGCGGCGGTGATCGTGCCGCTGATCCTGCTGCTCGGCTTCGCCTCGGGGCGCTCGGTGCCCGCGGGTAGCGACAATGGCTGGTATCTCGCGCTCCACAAGCCGGCGGCGACTCCGCCGGACTGGGTGTTCCCGGTGGTGTGGTCGGTGCTGTACGTGATGATCGGCCTGGCACTGGCGATGATCCTCAACGCGCGCGGCGCGCGGGGCAGGGGGCTGGCGGTGGCGCTGTTCGCCGCCGGCTTCGCGCTGGCGCTGGCGTGGCAGCCGGTGTTCTTCGGCGCGCACCGGATCGGGACGGCGCTGCTGATCATCGTTGGGATGCTGATGCTGGGCATCGCCACGGCGCTGGCGTTCGGCCGCATCCGCAGCGGTGCGGCGTGGCTGATGGTGCCGTATCTGGTGTGGGTCAGCATGGCCGGGGTGCTGACCTGGCAGGTCGGCCGCATGAACCCGGACGCCGGCACCCTTGTGCCCGCCGCGCATACCTCCCAAATGTTGTAGACCAATCAGGAGAGTATCAGTGCAGGCCGAAAACCGTCTGTTCGACGATTTCGTCAAGTTCGTGAACGGGGCCGCCGGCACCCTTGCCGGCATGGGCCGCGAGGCGGAGGCTGGTGCCAAGTCGCGGGCGCGCGAATGGTTCGGCGGCATGGACTTCGTGTCGCGCGACGAGTTCGAGGCGGTGAAGGCGATGGCCGCCGCGGCGCGCGACGAGGCCGACGCCCTGAAGGCCCGGCTGGACGCGCTGGAGGCTCGCGACAAGGGACCGACCCCGCGGGCGTGAGGGCCTCCGCTTTACGAGCGCCAGGCGGTCTGCGATGATCGGTTGATGCTGGACTCGCACGATCACGAGCAAGACGCCGCCGCCCCGATCGAAATGCTGGAGGCCTATTACGCGGCGCATGGCTGGGAGCATGAGCGCAACGACGATGAGATCGTCGCGACCGTCAAGGGCAGCTGGACCAGCTATGAGCTGCGCGCGATGTGGCGCGAGGACGACAGCGTCCTCCAATTCCTGGCATTCCCCGACATCAAGGTGACCGACGACCGCCGCACGGCGGTGTACGAGACGCTGGCGCTGGTCAACGAGCAGCTGTGGATCGGCCATTTCGAGCTGTGGGCGTCGAGCGGCATCCTCCTGTACCGCAACGCGGCGATGGTCGACGGCGATGAGGAGGGCACGATGTCGCTGGGGGCGGCGGAGCTGCTGATCGAGTCCGCCATCGACGAGTGCGAGCGCTTCTATCCGGTGTTCCAGTTCGTGCTGTGGGGCGGCAAGACCCCCAAGGAAGCGCTCGCCGCGGCGATGGTCGAGACGCAGGGGGAGGCGTGACGCGACGTTGACGGTGCGGGAGGACGGGCTGTGGCTAGTCGGCTGCGGCAACATGGGCGGCGCGATGCTACGCCGCTGGGTCGCGGCGGGTTTCGACGCGGCGCGCATCGCCGTCATCGATCCGGGAACGCCGGCCGTGCCGGAAGGAGTCGCGGTGATCCCGGCATCGGCCGAGGCGATCCACGCACATAGCGGGGGCGGCTATCCCGCCACTATCGTTCTGGCGGTAAAGCCGCAGCAGCTGGTGGCAGCGGCGCGAACGCTCCTGCCGGCGCTCGCGGGCCAGCCGGCGCTGTTGGTCTCGATCCTCGCGGGAGTGGAGGAAGCGACGCTTCTCGCTACCTTCGGTGCCGACGTGGTCGTCCGTGCCATGCCCAATCTGCCGGTCGCGATCGGTCGCGGCGTGACCGCGCTTTACACCAGCAGCGACGATCTGGACGCACGCGCCGCCGCCGAGGCACTCGCTACGCCACTCGGCCATGTCGAGTGGATCGATCGCGAAGATCAGTTCGATGCGGTGACGGCGCTGGCGGGCTGCGGGCCGGGCTTCGTGTTCCGCTTTGCCGACGCGCTGGCGGCGGCGGGCGCGGCGC
>NZ_CAHJXA010000145.1 GCF_903644135.1 Sphingomonas bacterium
GGTGTAGGGCGCTGATCGGGCTGATCGCCATCGCCGCGATCGTCGTCGCGGTCTGGGGCCACCTCGCCATCCTGGCGGCGGCGAGCGACCCGGCGGTGCTGCGCGACGACGCGACGCGGATGGCGACCCGGCGGCTGCTGCCGACGCTCGGCGTGCTGCTGATCGTGCTGGCCGTGGTCGCGCTGCTGTTCGTGCCGATGGGCATCATCCTGGCGGGCTCTGGCGTCGACATGCAGGCGATGGCGGGCGGCACCAACGTCAATCTGCCGCCACAGACGGCGGCGATCATCGCGCTCTACACCCTGGTCTTCCTCGTCATCGCGATCGGGGTGGGGGCGCGGCTGGCCTTGCTGTACCCGGTCCTGCTGCTGGAGCGGACCGGCGTCGGCGCATTTGCGCGCTCGTTCCGGCTGACGCGCGGCCTGACCTGGCGGATCATCGGCGTGCTGGTCCTGTACGCGATCGTCGTCCTCGTCGCCGGGGGTGCCGCGCAGCTGGTCGCCGGGACGATCGCGGCGCTGATCCTGGGCGCAGGCGCGACCGCCACCTTCATCGCCGCGGTCGCCGGCGCGCTGGTCAGCACTGCGCTCAGCGTCGTTGCGATCGTGTTCACCGCGCAGCTGTATCTCGCCGCCCGCGAGGCGACCGCGCTGCCATGAGGCTCGATCTCGCCGCGGTGGCGCGAGAGGCCGCCGCGCGCTGGCGGCAGGACCGCATGATCCTGTCGCCGCTGTCGGGACTGCTGCTGTTCGTGCCGCAATGGGCGACGCTGATGCTGGTGCCCGATCCGCCGGCGATGCCCGGCACCGCCGCTCCGGTCGCGGTGCAGGCCTGGGCGGAAGCGGTGCAGGTCTGGGCAGGCCGTTACGGCACGCTGTGCGTGGCGGCGTTCGTGGTCGCGCAGCTGGGTCAGCTGGCGATCGTCGCGCTGTACGTCGGCGGCGAGCGGCCGACCGCGGGGGCGGCGCTGCTGCAGGCGGCGCGGCTGCTGCTGCGCTTCCTGCTGGCGGGGATCGTCGTGGCGATGCCGTCGCTGGCGCTAGGGCTGGTCGCTGCCAGCGCGCCGATGCTGCTCGCCTTGGTGGTGCCGGCGGTGGTCTATGTGCTGGGGCGCACGATGCTGCTCGGCGCGGCGCTGCTCGGCCGGCCTGGCACCGGCGCGGTGCGGGCGGTGGTGCTCAGCTGGCGCTGGACACGCGGGCACGGCATTGTGCTGTCGCTGCTCGTCGGCGGCCTGCTGGTCACCATGTCGGTCGCGATCCAGCTGGTGGAAGCGACGATCGAGGCGCTGCGGCACGCCGGCATCGCCAACCCGACAGTGCTGGCGGCGCTGGATGCGGGAGCGGCCGGGGTGGCCTGGGCGGCGATGCTGGCCTTGGCGATGATGCAGGGCGTGCTCTATCGGCGGCTCGCCAGGTAAGGGATTTGCGGTGCGGCGTCGGCTGGCAGCAGCCCGCTCGCGCGCGGGTCGGCGAAGGTCTCGATCGTACGGGCGGTCGCGGTGAAGCCCTGCGCCCGGTAGAAGCCGAGCGCCGAGGGATGGTCGAGGGTGCAGGTGTTGAGCCACACCCGCGCTACTCCCGGCCGCCAGGCACGCGCGAGCGTCTCCGCCATCAGCCAGCGGCCATGGCGCTGTCCGGCCAGCTCGGGCACGAGCGCGAAATAGGCGATGGCGCAGGCACCGGCGGTGCGGTGGTCCAGCTCGACCATCCCCACCTCGATCCCGGCCCGGTCGAGCACCGCATGGACTGCGATCGCCGGGTCCTGCACGATCGCGGCCAGCGCGTCGTCGTCGAGCGCCAGCCGCGAATACCATAGCCAGCGCGCGCCGACCCGGGCGAACAGCGTGCGATACTTGGCCGGCTCCGGCTGATTCCACCGCACCAGCCGCAGCGGTGACGACGGCATCGGCCGCAGCGGCGGCCGCGCCGTCATCTCCAGCGTGGTGACGATCGTCGCCAACTCGCCGGGCGCGACCGCGATCAGCGCCATCTCAGGCCCCCCGTCACGACCAGGTGGCGACGGGCGGCAGGCTCATCAGGATCGCGTCGATGTTGCCGCCGGTCTTGAGCCCGAACGACGTGCCACGATCATAGACGAGGTTGAACTCGGCATAGCGGCCCCGCCACCCGTCGCGCGCGGCGAGATCGGCGGCGGTGAACGGCTGCGTCATGTGCCGCCGGACGATCGCCGGATAGATGGCGAGGAACGCCTCCCCGACCGCGCGGGTAAAGGCGAATCCCGCGTCGAAGCCACCCTCCAGGTGATCGTAGAAGATGCCGCCGACGCCGCGATGGACTTGGCGATGGGGTATGTAGAAATACTCGTCCGCCCACGCCTTGAAGCGCGGATAGTCGCCAACCGGCGCATGGGCGTCGCAGGCGGCCTTCAGCGCGGCGTGGAAATCCTGCGTGTCCGCCGCCACCGGCAGCGGCGGGTTGAGGTCCGCACCGCCGCCGAACCAGCGCTTGGTGGTGGTCAGGAAGCGGCAGTTCATGTGGACGGCGGGGACATGCGGGTTGGCCATGTGCGCGACCAGGCTGATGCCGGTGGCGGTGAAGCGCGGGTCGTCGCCGGCCCCGTGGATGGTGCGGCCGAACTCCCCCTCGAACGTTCCGCCGACGGTGGAGACGTTGACGCCCACCTTCTCGAACACGCGGCCTTTCATCACCCCGCGCACGCCGCCGCCGCCGGGGACGCCAGAGGGATCGATGCGGTCCCAGCCGAGATAGTCGAACGCCGCGTCGCTACCCGCCTCGCACTCGATCGCCTCGAAGGCGGCGCAGATGCGCGTCCGCAGCCCCTCGAACCACAGGCGGGCGGCGGCTTGCTGGTCGTCGAGGTCGGTCATTGCGGCTGCTTAGCCAGCGTCGTCCGGCGGCGGAAGGGCCTCTGCCGGCCAGCCGGTCTGCCGCAGCGCCTCGCCCAGCACGATCGCGCCGGCGACCGCGACGTTGAGCGAGCGAGCGCCGCTGCGCATGGGTACCCGCACGCGAAGATCGGCGCGGTCGTGGACGAAGCCGGGCACGCCGGCGCTCTCCGACCCCAGCAGCAGGATGTCGTCCGGCTCGAACCGCGCCGCCGGCAGCGGCGTCGCGCCCCTGGTGGTCAGCAGCACGATGCGACCGGCGACGCCCGCGGCGAACGCCGCCCAGTCGGCGTGGCGGGTGACGGCGGCCTGCGCGAGATAGTCCATGCCGGCGCGCGCCATCGCCCGGTCGCCGAACGCAAAGCCCATCGGCTCGATCAGGTCGACCGCGACGCCCAGGCACGCGCCCAGCCGCAGGATGGTGCCGACATTGCCGGCGATATCTGGCTGGAACAGCGCCATGCGCATCGGTCTTCTCCCGCCGCCGCCCATCGATGCGGCGGTGCGAAAACTCTGTTGGCAAAGCCGGCGGCCGGCGTCTATCATGCCGCGAGCCTGGCGTGGGGACGGCGGGCATGGCGGGCGCGTGGACCGGGCCGGCATGTGCCGGCATTCGCTCGCGATGATGTGACGAGTTTGGCAAGGGTTACGGTGATGGCGACGGTCGACACGATGGCTGCTCAGGGGGTTCCGCCAGGCGAAGACCCAGCGCCGTTTCTTGAGCCGGTCGACGATCCGCGCCGCCGCGACTTCCTCAACGTCGCCGCCGTCGCCTTTGTCGGCGTCGGCGCGGTCGCGATCGTGCTGCCGCTGGTCAACCAGATGAACCCTTCCGCCGACGTGCTGGCGCTGTCCACCACGGTCGTCGACCTCAGCAAGGTCGAAGCGGGGCAGGGCGTCATCACCAGCTTCCGCAAGCAGCCGATGTTCGTGCGCAACCTGACCTCCAAGGAGATCGCCGACGCCAAGGCGGTGCCGCTGAGCGAACTGCGCGATCCGCAGACGCTGGAGCAGCGGACCAAGGCGGGGCACGAGAACTGGTTGATAACCCTGGGGGTATGTACCCATCTAGGCTGTATCCCGCTCGGCATCCATGAGGGGGAGAACCGCGGCAAGTACGGGGGCTATTTCTGCCCTTGCCACGGTTCGCAATATGATACGGCGGCACGCATCCGTCAGGGACCGGCTCCCAAGAACCTGGGCGTTCCCGACTACAGCTTCACCACGCCGACCAGCGTCACGGTCGGTTGAGGATCAAAACGCCATGAGCTTTCCCTGGGCCAAGCATTACGAGCCGAAGCAGCCGCTGATGCGGTGGCTGGACGAGAAACTGCCGGTGCCGCGCCTCGTCTACAATGCGGTCGGGGCCGGCTATCCGGTGCCGCGCAACCTCAATTACTTCTGGAACTTCGGCGTGCTCGCGGGCGCGGCGCTGGGCATCCAGATCATCACCGGCATCGTGCTGGCGATGCATTACCACGTCGCCGCGGCGGGCGCGTTCGACTCGGTCGAGGCGATCATGCGCGACGTGCGCGGCGGCTGGTTCCTCCGCTACGCCCATGCCAACGGCGCGAGCATGTTCTTCATCGTCGTCTACACCCACATCTTCCGCGGGCTTTATTACGGCTCGTACAAGGCTCCGCGCGAGATGGTGTGGCTGCTGGGCGTGACCATCTTCCTGCTGATGATGGCGACCGCGTTCATGGGCTATGTGCTGCCATGGGGGCAGATGAGCTTCTGGGGCGCGCAGGTCATCACCGGCTTCTTCTCGGCGATTCCGATGGTGGGGGAGACGATCCGGGTGTGGCTGCTCGGCGGCTATGCGCCCGACGATGCGGCGCTCAACCGCTTCTTCGCGCTCCACTATCTACTGCCGTTCGTCACCGCGGCGGTGATCGTGCTGCACATCTGGGCGCTGCATATTCCCGGCTCGAACAACCCGACCGGCGTCGACGTCAAGGGCGAGCAGGACACGGTGCCGTTCCACCCTTATTACACTGCCAAGGACGGCTTCGGGCTGGGTATCTTCCTGCTGATCTTCGCCTCGCTGCTGTTCTTTGCGCCGAACTATCTCGGCCATCCGGACAATTACATTCCGGCCAACCCGCTCTCGACGCCGGCACACATCGTCCCCGAATGGTATTTCTGGCCGTTCTACGCGATCCTGCGCTCGTTCACGGCGGACTTCATCCTGCCGGCGAAGCTGTGGGGGGTGCTGGCGATGTTCGGCTCGATCCTGCTGCTGTTCTTCCTGCCCTGGCTGGACTCCTCGCCGGTGCGCTCGAACAACTACCGGCCGAAGGCGCGGATCGCGTTCTGGGTGCTGGTCGCCGACGTGCTGGTGCTCGGCTGGGTCGGCGGGTCGGAGGCGACGCCGACCTATGCGATCCTGGGGCAGATCACCGCCGCCTATTATTTCGCGCACTTCCTGATCGTGCTGCCGATCATCGCCCGGTCGGAACGGCCCCGGCCGTTGCCGCACTCGATCACCGAGGCGGTGCTGGGCAACCATGGCGGGACCAGCCCGGCGCAGACGGCCCTGGCGTGATTGGGGCTGGCGTGATCGGGGCTGGCATGAACGGCACGACAAGAGGGATTTGAAGGACAATGGTTCGTGCAATCGCAGGGCTGGTGGGTGCCGCGTTCGTCTTCGTGCTGGCACTGGCGCTGTTCGGCACCGTTCGTGACCGCATCACCACGCCGCCGGTCGAATCCGCGGCGGAGTATGTCGAGGCACGCAATCCGCTGCTCCAGGCCAATCTGAAGTCCGACGGCCTGACCGGCACGTTCGACCGCCGCCAGGTGCAGCGCGGGTTCCAGGTGTTCAAGGAAGTCTGCTCGGCCTGCCATTCGATCCGGCTGGTCGCGTTTCGCGACCTGACCCAGATCGGCTACACCCCCGCCGAGGTGAAGGCGATCGCCAGCCAGTGGCAGATCGAGCAGCCCTCATCCAACCCCGACACCGGCGAGGCGGCGACGCGCAAGAACGTGCCCTCCGACCATTTCCCGCTAGTCTTCGCCAACGACGTCGCCGCCAAGGCCGCCAATGGCGGCGCGGTGCCGCCCGACCTGTCCGACATGGTCAAGGCCCGGCACGGTGGCGCGAGCTACGTCTACAGGCTGGTCGGTCACGGTTACGTCAAGCAGTCGCCCGAACTGCTGAAGGAATTCCCCGACATCGCAACGCCGACCGGGCTCTACTACAATCGATTTTACGCTAACCTCAACATCCACATGCCGCCGCCGCTCAAGTCGGACGGCCAGGTCCAGTATAGCGACGGCACCAAGCCGAGCGTCGACCAGATGGCGAAGGACATCTCCGCTTTCCTGACCTGGACCGCCGAGCCCAATCTGGAGGCGCGTCACGCCGCCGGCTTCGCGGCGCTGCTGTTCATCCTCGGCTTCTGCGTCCTCGCCTGGGGGGCGTATCAGAACGTGTGGCGCGACGTGAAGCACTGAGCCACCCTACGTTCGTGAACACAGAGGGGCGGTGCCGCGAGGTGCCGCCCTTTCGCGTAGAGAGCCGTGCGGAACCGCCGGGGCGCGATCCTCGTTCTTCCCTCACCGGCGCGTATCCTGCCGCGCCTTCCGCGTGAGGGAGAGCACATGAACACGATCAAGCGAGTGGGGATGGCCGTCGCCATCGTCGTATCGGCGAGCGCCCTTGGCGGCTGCGCCGACGATTACGGCTATGGCTATGGCGGTCCCGCCGTCGGCTATGCGCCGGGCTATGACGGCTATTACGACGGCGTCTACGGCACCTATGGCGATCCCTATTACGGTAGCGGCTACCCCGGCTATTACGGCTGGTATGGCGGCTTCTATTATCCGGGCAGCGGCTTCTACGTCTATGACCGCTATCGGAGGCCCTATCGGTGGAACGGCGACCAGCGCCGCTACTGGTCCGGCCAGCAGCGCGCCTTCCGCGGTGGCGCTGGCGTTCAGGGCGGACAGGGCTTCCGGCAGGGGGCGAACTGGGGCGGCTTCAACCGCGGCGGCGCGGCCCGGCCGGCGGGA
>NZ_CAHJXA010000146.1 GCF_903644135.1 Sphingomonas bacterium
CGAACCGGCCCGCCTGCGCCGCCGCCGCCGCCAGCGCCTGCCCGGCCGCGTCGATGCCGCCCCACGCCACACGCCCGATCGCGTCCTTCTCCACCGGCAGGACGAGGAGGGCCGGCTGGCCCGGATGGGCAACGAATTCGATCTGCATGAAGCTACTCTTTGGCGACGAGGTACCGGCAGGTCCCTACGCCAATGCGTCCGCCAAGCAAGGCCGCGACATTGCAGCGCGTTGCAGCGAGCGCGCTGGGGTGCGATAGGCGGCATATGGAAGGTCGGAACCGCGACCGTCCGCGCGCCGTGGTCAAAAGGGATGGTTCAGACATCGTGCTGCGTTGCGACCTGCTGGCGAGTTGCGCCGCGCCCTTTGCCCTGCTGCTGGCGGGGACTGCCGCCGGCCAGGACCTGCAGAACCGTCCGGTCGCGCCGCCGACCGCCGCCACTAATCCCGCGCCGGCCGGGGAGGACGAGGTAAACTTCACCGCCGCCGCGCTGGACTATGACAACAAGGCCGACGTGGTGACCGCGACCGGCGACGTCAGGATGACGCGGCAGGGCAACCGCCTGCGCGCCGACAAGGTGGTCTGGAACCGCACCAGCGGCAAGGTGCTGGCGACCGGCAACATCGCCGTCACCAACCCGCAGGGCGATGTCGCCTATGGCGACTCGATCGAGCTGACCGATGCGCTGAAGGACGGCGTGGTCGAGAACATGCTGGTGGTGCTCGACGACGGCGGCCGCCTCGCCGCCGAGCGCGGCACCCGGCAGGAGGACGGCACCATCGTCGTCGAGGAGGCCGCCTACACGCCCTGCTCGGTCACCAATCCCCAGGGCTGTCCCAAGTCGCCGAGCTGGCAGATCACCGCGGTCAGGGTGATCTATCGCCCCGACCGCCGGCGCATCTATTACAAGGGCGCTCGCCTTCACCTGCTCGGCCTGCCCGCCCTGCCGCTGCCGCAGCTGTCGAGCCCGGTCGGCGACAAGGGCGAGAGCGGCCTGCTCAGCCCAATCATCCGCTATACCCGCGCCAACGGGCTGGAGCTCGCCGTTCCCTACTATATCGGCCTGGAGCAGAACCGCGGCCTGACGATCACGCCGCACATCTATTCCGGCGTGCTGCCGATGATCCAGGCGCAGTACGACACGCTGGGCACTCACGGATCGTTCCGCGTCACTGCCTATGCGACCGAGAGCCGCCGCACTGACAACCTGACGCTGACCTCCTTCTACGACAGCGGAGCCGATACGGAGGAGGCGTTTCGCGGCTACCTCGATGGCATCGGCCGCTATCAGCTGACCCCAAACTGGTCGATCAGCGGCTCGCTGCGGTTGGTGACCGACCGCACCTTCCTGCGCCGCTACGAGATTTCCGGCGACGACCGGCTGCGCAGCACCGCCAGCGTCGAGCATATCGACCGCAACAGCTATCTGGGCATCACCGGCTGGTACGTCGAAACGCTGCGGGTCAACGATGCGCAGGGTGCCCAGCCGATCGCGCTGCCGGAGATCGACTATCGTCGCCGCATTGCCGACCCGCTGCTGGGCGGTGTCTTCACGCTGCAGGCGAACACGCTGGGCATCACCCGCAGCGAGGGGCAGGACACCCAGCGCGCATTCGTCAGCGCGCAATGGGACCTGACCCGGATCACGCGGTTCGGCCAGCAGGTCACCTTGACGGCGCTGGCGCGGGGCGACGCCTATCACAGCGCCAACGTGCTCGACACCATCCCGGTATATCGCGGCCTCGCCGGGTTCCACACCCGCGCGATCGGTACGCTGGCGATGGACGTGAAGTGGCCGCTGATCGGCGAGTTCCTGGGCGGCACGCAGCGGCTGACGCCGCAGGTGCAGATCGTCGCCACGCCGCATGTCGACAATTCCGCGGTCCCCAACGAGGATTCGCGCGCGGTCGACCTGGAGGACAGCAACCTCTTCGCCCTCAACCGCTTCCCCGGCTATGACCGCTACGAGGATTCCAGCCGCGTCACCTATGGCGTCGAATGGGCGCTCGATTTCCCGGGGCTCACGATCGATACGACGATCGGCCAAAGCTATCGCCTGTCGAACCGGGCGAGCATCCTTTACGAGGGGACGGGGCTGTCCGACCGCGCATCCGATATTGTCGGCCGCACCGAGATCCGGTTCCGCGACTTCGTGTCGTTCGTCCACCGCTACCGCATCGACAAGGATGATTTCACGGTGCGACGCAACGAGGTCGACGCGACCGTCGGCTCTCGCCAGACCTATGTCACGGTCGGTTATCTACGCCTTGATCGCGACATCTTCCCCTCGATCGAGGATTTGGAGGATCATACCGAGCTGCGGCTGGCCGGGCGCGTCCAGATCTCGCGCTTCTGGTCGGCGTTCGCCTCGTCGATCATCGACCTGACCGGCCGCGACCAGGACCCGCTTTCCATTTCCGACGGGTTCAGCCCCGTGCGCCACCGCGCCGGCGTCCAGTATCAGGACGATTGCCTGCGGATCGGCTTCACCTGGCGGCGCGATTACGTCGCGACCGGCGATGCGCGCAGCGGCAACAGCTTCCTGTTGACGCTGGCCTTGACCAACCTCGGCCGCTAAGCGCGGGTTCAGCTAATCGGACACAAGTGGGTGGCGGCGGTATCGCGCCGCATGGGGTGATGATGGTAGTGACGAGATTGCGACGCAGAGCAGGTCGCCTGGCGATGGCGGGTCTGACCGCGCTGACGGCGACGACGGGCGGGGTGGCTCGCCCCGTTCAACAGACCGCCTCCGACCAGACCGTGCCCGACCAGGCGGTGCCGCCGACCAACCTCGACCTGCCCTCCAACCTGCAGATCTTCGGCAAGCTCGACCCCAATGTCCGCAAGCCGACCGCGGTTGTCAACGACAGCGTCATCACCGGCACCGATGTCGACCAGCGCGTGGCGCTGATCGCGATCGCCAACAACGCGACCCTGACCAAGGACGAGCGCGACAAGCTGAAGCTCCAAGTGCTGCGCACGCTGATCGACGAGACGCTGGAGATCCAGGAGGCGAAGGTCGAGGATGTGACGGTCACCACCGCCCAGATCAACGACAGCTATGGCCGGGTCGCCAAGAACCTCAACAAGACAGTGGCGCAGTTCGGGCCGTTCCTGCGGGCGAATGGCTCGTCGGACCGCTCGCTCAAGCGCCAGATCGAGGGTGAGCTGGCATGGCAGCGTTATCTCAGCCGCAAGATCTCGCCAACCGTCAACGTCGGCGACACCGAGGTCAACGCGATCCTGGAGCGACTGAAGGCGCAGCGCGGCACCGACGAGTACGAGCTGCACGAGATCTATCTCAAGGCCGAGCCCGCCAACCAGCAGCAGGTGTTCGCCAATGTCCGCCAGCTGATCCAGCAGATCGAGCAGGGCAAGATCACCTACGACGCGGCCGCGCGGCAGTTCTCCGAGTCCTCCACGCGTTCGACCGGCGGCGACCTGGGCTGGATCAAGCTGTCGACCCTGCCCGATGCGCTCGCCACCGCGGCGCAGCAGATGCAGGTCGGCCAGATCGCCGGGCCGGTCGATACACCCGGCGGCTTCTCGATCCTCTACCTGGCCGACAAACGTCAGGTCGGTGCGGCCGACGCGCGCGATGCGGTGCTGAGCCTCAAGCAGCTGACGGTACGCTTTCCCGCCGGCATCGCGCCGCAGGAGGCGGCGAGCCGGGCGAGCGGGTTCGGCAAATCGATCCAGGCGCTGCAGGGCTGCGGCACCGTCGAGAAGGTGGCGGCGCAGCTGAACGCGGAAGTCGTGGACAACGACGCGGTGCGGGTCCGCGACCTGCCCGTCCAGCTGCAGGAGATCATGCTCAAGCTGCAGGTCGGCCAGGCGACGCCGGCCTTCGGCTCACCCGAACAGGGTGTGCGCGCGCTGGTGCTGTGCGGCCGTAGCGACGCCAAGGCGGCGGAGCTGCCGCGGCCCGACCAAGTCCAGAACCAGCTGGAGGAGAGCCGCGTCAACCTGCGCGCCCAGCAGAAGCTGCGCGATCTGCGGCGCGATGCGGTGATCGAGTATCGCTGAGGCCGCGACCGGCGCGGCGGCCGCGCTTGCGGTGTCGATGGGCGATCCCGCCGGGATCGGTCCGGAGATCATCGCCAAGTCATGGGCCGCTCGTGACGAGCGCGCGCTGCCTCCGTTCGTCGCGGTCGGCGATGCCCGCGCGGTCGAGCGCGTCTGGCACGGGCCGGTCGAGATCGTCACCGATCTCGGCCAGGTCGGCGCGGTGTTCGCCGGCGCGCTGCCGGTGTTCCGGGTGGAGGATGCCGGTGAGATCGTGCCGGGATCACCCGATGCCGAGGGGGCCCGGTGCGCGCTCCACTCGCTCGAACTGGCGGCCGGCCTGACCCGGTCGGGACCGGCCGCGGCGCTGGTCACCGGTCCGGTCTCCAAGGCGCAGCTCTACGGCATCGGCTTCACTCATCCGGGCCAGACCGAATTCATCGCCGAGCGGTGCGGGATCGCCGGCGACAACGCGGTGATGATGCTCGCCGGACCATCGCTGCGGGTCGTGCCGATCACCACCCATGTGCCGATCGCCGAGGTCGCCGGGCTGCTCAGCATCGCTCTGGTCGTTGCCAAGGCGCGAGCCACCGCGCGCGGGCTGCGGCGCGATTTCGGCATCGAGCGACCACGGCTGGCGTTCGCCGGCTTCAACCCCCATGCCGGCGAAGGCGGTGCCATCGGGCAGGAGGAGATCGCCATCCTTGTCCCGGCGATCGAGCAGTTGCGGGCGGAGGGCATCGACGCCAGCGGGCCGTTCGCGGCCGACACGCTGTTCCACGACCGCGCGCGCGCGCGGTACGACGTGGCTTTGTGCTGCTATCACGACCAGGCGCTGATCCCGATCAAGACGCTGCACTTCGACGACGGCGTCAACATGACGCTGGGGCTGCCGATCGTGCGCACCTCGCCCGACCACGGCACCGCCTTCGGCATCGCCGGCCAGGACCGCGCCAACCCGGGCGCGATGATCGCGGCGATCGCCATGGCCGCCCGGGCAGCAGGTTTCCGAGCGGCGTACCAGGCTTTGCCCGGCGCGGCGTGACGGCGCTGCCGCCGCTGCGCGAGACGGTCGCGCGCCATGGCCTGTCGGCGAGCAAGGCGCTGGGGCAGAACTTCCTGTTCGACGGCCAGCTGCTCGCCCGTATCGCCGCGGTGCCGGGCGATCTGGCGGGGCAGGAGGTGCTGGAGGTCGGTCCCGGTCCCGGCGGCCTCACCCGCGCGCTGCTCGCCGCCGGTGCCCGCGTCACCGCGATCGAGCGCGACCGGCGCTGCATCCCGGCGCTGGAGGAGTTGGCAGCGGCCTATCCCGGCGCGTTGCGAGTGATCGAGGGGGATGCGCTGGCGATCGATGCGCCCGCCTTGTTCGAGGGCAAGCCGCACATCGTCTCCAATCTCCCCTACAATGTCGGCACGGCGCTGCTGGTCGGCTGGCTGTCGGGCGAGGCGTGGCTGCCCTGGTGGCAGAGCCTGACGCTGATGTTCCAGCGCGAGGTCGCCGACCGCATCGTTGCGGCGGTCGACACACCTGCTTATGGCCGGCTGGCGGTGCTCGCACAGTGGCGGGCGCGGGCGCGGATCGCGATGCCGGTGCACCGCTCCGCCTTCACGCCGCCGCCCAAGGTGATGTCGGCGGTGGTCCATCTGGAGCCGGTCGAGACCCCGGCAGATGTCCGGTTCGACACGCTGGAACGGCTGACCGCGGCGGCGTTCGGGCAGCGGCGCAAGATGCTGCGCCAATCGCTGCGCGGTGTGCCGGGAGCGCTGGCGGCGCTAGAAAGCCTGGCGATCGACCCTACGCGCCGTGCCGAAACGGTCAGCGTCGCCGAGTTCGTCGCCTTGGCGCGCCTTACTCCTTCGCCGCGCTAGCCGGCGGGGTCACCTGCGCGGTCGTCACCGGCGGTCCCTTGGCCAGCGCCGCGGCAAGGGTGGTTGCATCGGCGCAGTCAGCCTTACAGAGTGTCTTGATCTTGGCGAGGTTCTCCCCCGCGCGCTTCACCGCGCCCTTTGCCACCAGCGCCTCGCCCTGGCCACGCAGCGCCGCCGTGTCGTTCGGATCGAGCAGCAGCGCCTCGCGATAGAGCCCGATCGCCTTGCCCGACAGCCCGCCAGCCATGGCAAGCTCGGCCAGCGCCACAATCGCACCGCGGTTGCGGGGATCGACCGCCAGCGCGGTCTCGATCAGGTCGGTCGCGCCCTCGGCGTTGCCGGCTGCCAGCGCCGCACGGCCTTGCGCCAGCAACTGCGCCGAGCGCGGGTCGATGCCGCGCTCACCGGGCTGGCTGCGCAGCGAGGTGGACATGCACACCAGCGCCAACGCCGCGGCGGCCGCTATCCAAGTGGTGCGCATGATCGTCTCCAGGCGAAACACAGGAGCAGAAACTAGCATGGTGCCCGCAGCCGCGCGACAAAAAAGCCGTCGGTCCCGTCGCTTGCCGGGTCCAGCCGCCAGCCCGCCGCCTGCGCCCGACCGGCGGGAAGGGTCGGCAGCTCGGCGCGCCAGCCGGGGTGGTCGGCGAGGAACGCAGCGATCTGGTCCGCACCCTCCACGTCGAGCAGCGAGCAGACCACATAGACCAGCGCGCCGCCCGGCCGGATCAGCGGCACCGCCAGCGACAGCACCCGCCGCTGGGTCTCGACCAGCCGCGACAGCCGCGCAGGATTGAGCCGCCACCGCGCCTCAGGGTTGCGCCGCCAGGTGCCGGTGCCCGAGCAGGGCGCGTCGGCCAGCACCGCATCGGCACCGGCCTGCCAGCTTCCGAGCCGCTCCGCCTCGCGGCCGGGATCGAGCAGCAGCGTCTCGATGATCGTCGCCCCGGCCCGTACGGCGCGGGGGGGCAGCCGCTGCAGCCGGCCACGATCGAGGA
>NZ_CAHJXA010000147.1 GCF_903644135.1 Sphingomonas bacterium
GGCGGCTGCCGCCCGGCGACTTCCAGGTCGTGCTGGTCGGCAAGGACGGGCATGAGGCACTGCGTCGGCGCGGACCGCTGCCCATAGCCGCGCTGCAGAAGACGATCGACGCGATGCCGATGCGCCGCGCCGGCCGGCGCTGAATGAAAGACCTCCATGCCTGATTTTGACTATGACCTTTTCGTCATTGGTGCCGGCTCGGGCGGCACCCGCGCCGCGCGCGTCGCCGCCGCCCATGGTGCCAAGGTGGCCGTTGCCGAGGAGCATCGCGTCGGCGGCACCTGCGTCATCCGCGGCTGCGTGCCCAAAAAGCTGCTCGTCTATGGCGCGCATTTCGCCGAGGACCTGAAGGACGCCAAGCGCTTCGGCTGGGACGTGCCGGACCAGTGCGACTTCAGCTGGCCGACGCTGCGCGACAACGTGTTCGAGGAGGTCGACCGGATCAACCGTGCCTATACCGACACCATCCAGAATGCCGGCGGCGAGATCATCCTGCAGCGCGCCACCGTCAGCGGCCCGAACGAGCTGACGCTGGCGGACGGCACGACCAAGACCGCCAAGACCATCCTCATCGCGGTCGGCGCGCACCCCGCCATCCCCGAATGCCCCGGCCACGAGCACGGCATCACCAGCAACGAGGCATTCCATCTCGACGCCGTGCCCAAGCGCGTCCTGATCGCCGGTGCCGGCTACATCGCCAACGAGTTCGCCGGCATCTTCCACCAGCTTGGCGCGCACGTCATCCTGATGAACCGCACCAAGGAGATCCTGCGCGGCTATGAGCTGGCCCTGCGCGACCGCCTGCTCCAGATCAGCATGATGAAGGGGCTGGAATTCCGCTTCGACGCCAGTTTCCAGGCGATCGAGAAGAGCGGCGACTGTTTCACCGTGACGATGAGCGGCCATGAGCCGGCAGTGGTCGACCTCGTCATGTTCGCCACCGGCCGCATCCCCAACACCAAGGGGCTGGGGCTGGACAGTGCCGGCGTCGAGCTGGACGACAAGGGCGCGGTCAAGGTCGACGCCGACAACCGCTCGACCTGCGAGAGCATCTATGCGGTCGGCGACGTCACCAACCGCATCCAGCTGACCCCGATCGCGATCCGCGAGGGGCAGGCGTTCGCCGACACCGTGTTCGGCGGCAAGCCGACCCGCGTCGATTACGACTGCGTGCCGAGCGCGGTGTTCAGCCACCCGCCGATCGCCCAGGTCGGCATGACCGAAGCGGCGGCGCGGCAGAAGCTGGGGTCGGTGAAGGTCTATTCGTCCGACTTTCGGCCGATGAAGAACGTGCTCGCCAACCGCGACGAGCGCGCCCTCTACAAGATGGTGTGCGACGGCGAGACCGACCGCGTCGTCGGCATCCACCTGATCGGCCCCGACGCGCCCGAGATTATCCAGGCGGCGGCGGTGGCCGTGAAGGCGGGGCTGACCAAGGCGCAGTTCGACCAGACGGTGGCGCTGCACCCGACCATGGCGGAGGAGCTGGTGCTGCTGAAATGACGCGGCGCTGGAGCGGTTACCGGCGGTCCTGGACGGCGTTGCCGGCGGCTCAGCGCTGGATGCTGCTCGGGCTCGCGGCGGCGCTGGTGCTTGCCAACATCCGCCAACCCTATCCGGCGATCGCGCCGTTGCAGCACATCCCCACCGTGGCGCTCATCATCGCCGCGCCGCCGCTGCTCTGGCGCTTCCCGCTGTCGGATCGATCGGTGGCGGCGTTGCTGGCGTTCTTCCTGCTCCACACGCTTGCCGGGCGCTATACCTACTCGAACGTGCCCTATGACGCCTGGGCGCGGGCGGTGCTGGGCCATGACGTGTCGTCGCTGCTGGGCCTCACCCGCAACGACTTCGATCGCGTCGTGCATTTCAGCTTCGGGCTGCTGTGGGTCGGTCCGGTTGCCGAGGTGGCGCGGCGTCATGGCGGACTGAGCCGGCGAGCCGGCATCTGCATCGGCTTCCTGTTCGTCGGCGCGGCGAGCGCCGCCTATGAGACCTTCGAATGGCTGCTGACGGTGGTTCTCGCGCCCGGCATGGCCGACGACTATAATGGGCAACAGGGCGATGTCTGGGACAGCCAGAAGGACATGGCGACCGCGATCGTCGGGGCGCTGGTGACGTCCACCTGGCTGCTGTGGCGCATGCCGCGCTCAGGCAGGGGCGTTAATCCGCGAACAGCAGCACCGGCGTTTCCAGCATCCGCTTGAGCGCCTGGACATAGCTTGCCGCGTCCCAGCCGTCGACGACGCGGTGGTCGCAACTGATCGACAGGTTCATCAGCTTGGCGCGGCGGATGTCGTCGCCGCGTCCCGTGAACACCGGCCGCTCGACGATCCGGTTCGGCCCGATGATCGCCACCTCGGGCCGGTTGATGACCGGCGTCGTCGCGATGCCGCCTAGCGGGCCGAGGCTGGTAACGGTGATGGTGCCGCCGCTCAGTTCCTCGGGTTTCAGCTTCGCCGCGCGGGCGGCATCGGCCAGGCGCGCGATCTCGGTCGCGAGCTGCCAGACGTTACGGTCCTGCGCGCCGCGGATGACGGGGACGGTCAGGCCGGCGTCGGTCTGTGTCGCCATGCCGAGGTGGACCGCGCCGTGGCGCGTCACCACGCCGGCCTCGTCGTCGTAGCGGGCGTTGAGCATCGGGAACTCGGGCAAGGTGCGGCAGATCGCGACGATCAGCAGGGGGAGCAGCGTCAGCTTGGGGCGCTGGCCGCGGTTGGCGTTGAGCGCGGCGCGCATCGCTTCCAGCTCGGTAACGTCGATCTCGTCGACATAGGTGAAATGCGGGATGGCGCGCTTAGACGCGGCCATGTTCTCGGCGATGCGGCGGCGGAGGCCGATGACGCGCACCTCCTCGTCAGCGCGAGCGCGGGAGGGGCCGGGGATTTGGTAGCCCTGACCGGCACCGTAGCGCAGATACGCGTCGAGGTCGGCGTGGCGGACCCGGTCGCCGTCGGTCTTCACCTCGGCCAAGTCGACGCCGAGATCGCGCGCGCGAGCGCGGACCGCGGGGGAGGCGAGGACGGCCTTCTCCCTCTCCCCTTGTGGGAGAGGGAAGGGGCCCGCGCCGGCGTGGGAAGGATGAGGGGGAGCGGCGAGCGGAGCCGTGTCGTCATCCCCCCTCACCCTCCCACTCGGCTGCGCTGAGCGGGCCCCTCCCTCTCCCACAGGGGGAGAGGGGTTTGCTTCCTCCACCCCCGGGTTCTCCGCCTCATACTGCTCGGCCGTCTCGGCCTGCGCCTCGCTTTCCGGTGCCGCCACCACCTCGTCGGTCGCGACCGCGGCGTCGACCTCGATCACCACCAGCGCCGCGCCGATCGCGACCTGGTCGCCGACCGCGCCGGCAATCTCGACCACCGTCCCCGATACCGGCGACTCCATCTCGACCGTCGCCTTGTCGGTCATCATGTCGGCGAGGTTCTGGTCCTCCTCCACCCGGTCGCCGACCGCGACGTGCCAGGCGACGATCTCGGCCTCGGCGATGCCCTCGCCGATGTCGGGCAGCTTGAAGGTGAAGCGGGCCATCAGGCGTCCCTCATGATCTTCTTGAGCGCCTCGCCGATGCGGACCGGGCCGGGGAAATAGGCCCATTCGAGGCTGTGGGGATAGGGCGTGTCGAAGCCGGTGACGCGCTCGATCGGCGCTTCGAGGTGGTAGAAGCAGCGCTCCTGCACCAGCGCCGACAGTTCCGCGCCGAAGCCGCCGGTGCGCGTCGCCTCGTGAACGATCATGCAGCGGCCGGTCTTCTTCACCGACGCCTCGATTACGGCGATGTCGAGCGGCACCAGCGTGCGCAGGTCGACGATCTCGGCGTCGACGCCCGCCTCCTCGATCACCGCCGCGCAGACATGCACCATCGTGCCATAGGCGAGGATGGTGAGCGCCTCGCCCGGCCGGACGATTGCCGCCTTGCCGAGCGGCACGGTATAATGACCGGTCGGCACCTCGCCGCCGGGATGCTTCGACCAGTTCTCCGCCGGGCGGTCCCAATGGCCGTTGAACGGGCCGTTGTAGATGCGCTTGGGTTCGAGGAACAGGACCGGATCGTTGTCCTCGATCGCCGCGATCAGCAGGCCCTTGGCGTCGTAGGGGGTGGCGGGGATCACCGTCTTGATGCCCGAGACGTGGGTGAAGATGCCCTCCGGCGATTGGCTGTGCGTCTGGCCGCCGAAAATGCCGCCGCCATAGGGCGAGCGGACCGTGATCGGCGCGGTGAACTCGCCCGCCGAGCGGTAGCGCAGCCGCGCCGCTTCGGAGACGAGCTGGTCGAGCGCCGGGTAGATATAGTCGGCGAACTGGATCTCCGGCACCGGGCGCAGGCCGTACGCCCCCATGCCGACCGCGACGCCGATGATGCCGCATTCGGTGATCGGCGTGTCGAATACGCGCGTCTTGCCGTGCTTCGCCTGCAGCCCGGCGGTAGCGCGGAAGACGCCGCCGAAATAGCCGACATCCTCGCCCAGCACGACCACGTCGGGGTCGCGCGCCATCACCACGTCGAGCGCGGAGTTGATCGCCTGGATCATGTTCATGCGTGTGGTGGCGGGCGCTTCCGCTTCGATCGCGTCGGCCATCACTTCCTCGCCCATGGCCGACCGCTGGCGGTTTCTTCCGCCATCATCTGCGCCTGCTGCTCGCGCAAATGCCAGGGCATTTCCTCGAACACCCCGTCGAACAGCGTGTCGAGCGGCTGGTGCAGGCCATGGCCGAGGATGCCGTTCTTCTCCGCTTCCTTCTGCGCGGCGCGGACCTGCTCGGCGCACTCGCGGTCCTGCAAGGCGTGGCGTTCCTCGTCCCACTCGCCGAGCTGGATCAGATGATCCTTCAGCCGCCGCACCGGGTCGCCGAGCGGCCAGGCGTTGGGCTCGCCGGCGCTGCGATATTGAGTCGGGTCGTCGGAGGTCGAGTGCCCCTCGGCGCGATAGGTGAAATGCTCGATCAGCGTCGGCCCTTGATTGGTCCGCGCGCGCTCGGCGGCCCACAGCGTCGCCGCATAGACCGCCAGCGCGTCATTGCCGTCGACGCGCAGCCCGGCAATGCCATAGCCGACCGCACGCGCCGCGAAGGTCGTCGCCTCCGCTCCCGCAAACCCCGAGAAGCTGCTGATCGCCCATTGGTTGTTGACGACGTTGAAGATCACCGGCGCGCGATAGACCGAGGCGAAGGTGCAGGCGGAGTGGAAGTCGCCCTCCGCGGTCGAGCCCTCGCCGCACCAGGTCGCGGCGATACGGGTGTCCCCCTTGGCCGCCGACGCCATCGCCCAGCCGACCGCCTGCGGATACTGGGTGGTGAGATTGCCCGAGATCGAGAAGAACCCCGCCTCACGCGCCGAATACATGATCGGCAGCTGCTTGCCCTGCAACCGGTCGGCGCTGTTGGAATAGATCTGGTTCATCATGTCGACCAGCGACCAGCCGCGCGCGATCAGCAGGCCCTGCTGGCGGTACGAAGGGAAGCACATGTCGTCGCGGTCGAGCGCATAGGCGGCGGCGACCGCCACCGCCTCCTCGCCGGTCGCCTTCATGTAGAAGCTGGTCTTGCCCTGGCGCTGCGCCCGGAACATCCGCTCGTCGAAGGCACGCAGCAGCACGGTCGAGCGCAGCATCCGCCGCAGGAGGTCGGGGCTGAGCCGCGGGTCCCACGGCCCGACCGCATGGCCGTCGTCGTCGAGGACGCGGATCAGCGTGTAGGCGAGGTCGGTGAACCCGCTCGCCGGCTCGGCGGTGTCGGGACGGCGCACCGACCCCGCCGGCGGCACCTCGACCGTCGCGAAATCGACCGCATCGCCTGGCCGGAAGCGAGGCTCGGGAACGTGCAGCGACAGCCGGGGCAGGTTGCTGGCAGGCGGCGGCTGATCGGCCACGAACGGTCTCTCCACGCATCGACCGATCGCCAACGCTCATCGGGCGTTGTGACGCTTTGCGACCAAGTTTCAAGCGGGTCGCTGTGGCGAGGCGATGGTAACGGATCGTTTACCCTGCGTGGCGCATCGTCGAGGGCGAAAGGATCGCTCCCATGTACATGGCACCCATCGTCCGGACCCGCACCCCCGCCTCGCCACTGGTTCGCCGGCTGGTCGGCGCGCCGGTGCTGCTGCTGTCGGTCGCGGTCATGGCCCCGTGGCTGGCGGTCAATGCGGCGGTGTCGGGCGTCGTCGTCGGCGCGCTGGCGCTCGGGCGTGGTCCCCGCGTGCTGTTGCAGGCGATCGACTATGCCGGCGAGGTCGCGCTAGGACGCTGACCTGATCGCTGGCGTCGCCGGTCGGAACCTCGCTCCTCGTCAGACGCTGGCGCTGCGACGAGGAGACGCGACGATGGACGACGACCGGCTATGGGGCTTCGAGCAGAGCCTGTGGATCGAGGGACCGGAAAATTACCGGGAGAAGGTCGATGCGGAGGTCGTCATGGTGCTGCCGCGCCCGCCCTTCGCGTTCGCTGGCGAAGAGGCCATAGCCGCCGTCGCGGACACGCCGACTTGGGAGCGGGCGGAGCTTACCGACCGCACGGTGTCGCGCCCGCAGGAAGGGCTGATCGTCGTCGCTTATCGCGTGCGTGCGGAGAAGGACGGGCACGCAAGCTATGAGGCCTGGTGCACTTCCACTATCCGCCGGATCGGGCACGAGGTCTGGCGGGTGGTGCAGCACCAGCAGCTGCCGGCGCTCGATCAGCAGGACTGAGCGCCACGTCTGCCGCTTGGTCCTAGGGCCGCGGCGAGCGCCGGTGTAGCCACGCACCGATCCCCGCCAGCCCCAGCGCTGCGATGCCGCCCGCCGCGATCGCCGCCTTGCGACCG
>NZ_CAHJXA010000148.1 GCF_903644135.1 Sphingomonas bacterium
GCCTTCGCCGAGCCGCTCGACACCCCGCGCCGGCCGCTGATGCTGTTCGGCGCGGGGCATGTCGGGCGCGCGATCGCGGCGCTGGTGCCGGGGCTGCCGCTGTCGCTTGCCTGGTTCGACAGCCGCGCCGAAGCCGACGCGCCCGGCGTGGTAGTGCAGGACGAGACAACACTGGTCGCCTGCGCCGGCGAGGCGAAGGAGGATGCGGCGGTGCTGATCCTGACCCACGACCATGGCCTCGACTATCGCCTGACCGCGGCGGCGTTGCGGTCGGCGGCGGGCTTTGTCGGGCTGATCGGCTCCGCCACCAAGCGCGCGCGGTTCGTGGCGCGGCTTGCCGCCGATGGCGTCGACCCCGCCCGCCTGACCTGCCCGATCGGCGTGGCCGGGATCCACGGCAAGGAGCCGGGCGTGATCGCGATCGCGGCCATGGCGCAGCTGCTGGCGCTGGACCAGGCGGCGGCGTGACTCTTGTTGCGCATCGTGCCGAACTGCTGAGCATCCCCGACGACCCGCACATCGCCGGCGGCGAGGCGGTGCGGCACCATCCGGACGGCCTGCTGGTGATCGAGAACGGCCATGTCGTCGCGTTCGGCGACCATGCCGACCTCGCGCCACGCTTCGCGGAGGCGAGCGTCACGCATTGGCCGGGCAAGATCATCGTTCCCGGCTTCGTCGACGCGCACGTCCATTATCCCCAGACCGACCGCATCGCCTCGCATGGCGAGCAGCTGCTGCAATGGCTCGACCGCCACATCTTCCCTGAAGAGGCGCGCTTCGCCGACCGCGGCCATGCCGATGCGGTTGCGGGCTTCTTCTGCAACGAGCTGCTGCGCAACGGCACCACCAGCGCGCTGGTGTTCGCGACCGTTCACCCGCAATCGGTCGATGCGCTGTTCGAGGCGGCGCTGGCGCGCGGGATGCGCCTCGTCAGCGGCAAGGTGCTGATGGACGGCGGCCCGCCCGACCTGCGCGACACGCCAGCGAGCGGTCGCGCGGAGACCGAGGCGCTGATCGCGCGCTGGCGGGGGCGCGGACGGCTCGGCTATGCCGTGACGCCGCGCTTCGCGCTCACTTCGTCGGACGCGCAGCTCGCCGACGCCGGCGCGCTGGTCGCGGCGCATCCCGAGGTGTTGCTGCACACCCACCTTGCCGAGAACCACGGCGAGATCGCTGCGGTCGCTGCCCGCTTCCCCGACGCCGCCGATTACCTCGACGCATATGACCGCTTCGGGCTGGTCGGGCCGCGATCGGTATTCGCGCATTGCATTCACCTGAGCGAGCGCGCGCTCCACCGGATGAGCGAGGCGGGGAGCGGCATCGCCTTTTGCCCCACCTCCAACCTGTTCCTCGGCTCGGGCCTGTTCGACATCGCCGCCGCCGACCGCCACGGCATCGGCGTCGGCCTGGGTAGCGATGTCGGTGCCGGTACCAGCTTCTCGCTGCTCGCGACGATGGGCGAGGCCTACAAGGTCGGCCAGTTGCGCGGCACCAGCCTCGACCCGTTCCGCGCGCTCCACCTCGCCACCGCCGGAGCTGCGCGGGTGATGGGCCTCGCCGACCGGATCGGCGGGTTGCAGCCCGGACAGGAAGCGGACTTCGCCGTGCTCGATCCCGCCGCGACCCCGCTCCTCGCGCGCCGGACCGCCGGTGCGTCCCTCGGCGAGCGCCTGTTCGCGCTGCAGATCCTCGGCGACGACCGCGCCGTCGCCGCGACCTATGTCGCCGGGCGGCAAGCTCATCTACGGAGCCCGGTATGATCCGCCGTATCCTGTCGCTGTTCGAGCCGTTCGTGGCGATGCTGCTCGGCACCGTCCTGCTCGCCACCGTCCTGCCGGCGCGCGGCCCCTGGACGACGGCTGCGGGCCATGTCGCCACCGCCGGCATCGTGCTGTTGTTCTTCCTCCACGGCGCGAAGCTGTCGCGCGAGGCGATCCTGGCGGGCGCGCGCAACTGGCGACTGCATGCCAGCGTGCTCGCGACGACCTTCGCGCTGTTCCCGCTGCTCGGGCTGGCGCTGGCGGCGACGCTGCACGGGCCGGCGGCGCAGGGGCTGTTGTTCCTGACCCTGCTGCCTTCGACGGTGCAGTCGTCGATCGCCTTCACGTCTGTGGCGCGCGGCAATGTCGCGGCGGCGGTGTGCAGCGCCAGCTTCTCCAACGTCATCGGCATCTTTCTGACGCCGGCGTTGGTGGCGATGCTGATGGGCGGCAGCACCGGCGGCTTCTCCTGGACGTCGGCCGAGCAGATCGTGCTGCAGCTGCTGGTGCCGTTCGTCGCCGGCCATCTGCTGAGGCCGTGGATCGCTGGACTGCTCGGCCGCCACAAGTCGATCCTGTCGCTGGTCGACCGCGCCTCGATCCTGCTCGTCGTCTATACCGCGTTCGGCGCGGCGGTGGTCGAGGGGCTGTGGCACAAGCTCGCGCCGGCCGACCTCGCGCTAATCCTCGCCGTCTGCGCGGTGCTGCTGACGCTGGTGCTGGCGGCGACCTGGGCGGCGGGCCGCGCCTTCGGGTTCGCGCGGGAGGACGCGATCGTGCTGCTGTTCTGCGGCTCGAAAAAGAGCCTCGCCTCGGGTGTGCCGATGGCCGGCGTGCTGTTCCCGCCCGCGACGGTCGGCATCGTCCTGTTGCCGGTGATGCTGTTCCACCAGATCCAGCTGATCGCCTGCGCCGTCATTGCGCGGCGCTACGCCGATGCGTCGGAACCGGCGGCGGGCGCGGTCGCTTGAGCGGCATGGCTGGCCACGACGCGCTGATCTTCACCCCCGACGACGTCGACCTGTCGCGCTCACCGCTGCGGCGCGGCGTTACCGAGCCGACCTATGTGCTGGGCGCGTTCAACCCGGGTCTGACCCGGCTGCCGTCGGGCAACCTGCTGCTCATGGTCCGCGTCGCCGAGGCGCTGAGCGAGCCGGTGATCGACGGGAACGTGCGCGCGATCCGCTGGACGCCGGCCGGCTATGTCCTCGACGCGCACCCGTTGACCGGCGTCGACATGGCCGACCCCCGCCAGTTCGAGCTGCGCGACCACGCCCACCGCGTGCTCGCGCTGACCTCGCTGTCGTGGCTGTTGCCGGTCGAGTTGAACCCGGACGGCACGGCGGTGGTCGCGGTCCACTACGACCGCGCGATCGAGCCCGCTGCGTCGTACCAGGATTATGGCGTCGAGGACGCGCGGATCAGCCGGATCGGCGACAGCTGGTATATGACGACCTGCTCGGTGTCGGCGGAGCGGCATTCCACGACGCTGCACACCTCCGCCAACGGGCTCGACTACCAATTGCAGGGCATGATCCTCGACCATCAGAACAAGGACATGCTGTTGTTCGAGGGCAAGGTCGGCGATGCCTTCACCGCGCTGACCCGCCCGCTTGGCGAATGCTATTTCGCCTATCCCGAGGACAGCCCGTGGATCGGCGGCCCATCGATCAACCTCGCCACCTCGCCCGACGCACTCCACTGGCGGCCGCTGCCCTCGCCCGGCATCCGCGCGCGCAAGGGGTCGACCAGCGCCATGAAGGTCGGCGGCGGCACTCCGCCGGTGCTGACCGACGCCGGCTGGCTGACGATCTATCATGGTGTCGAACGGCGCGAGAAGGTCGGCATCTATCGCAGCTTCTGGGCGCTGCTCGACCGCGACGATCCGGGGACGGTGCTGCGCATCGAGGATCAGGCATCGCTGCTGGAGGCGAACCCGGCGCTGACCGCGCCGATCGCGCATCAGCTGTATCTGCCGACGCCGGTGGTGTTCTCGTCCGGGCTGGTCGACGCTGGCGACCGCTACATCGTTGCGAGCGGCGAGGCCGATCTCGCCTGCCGGATCACGCATCTCGACAAGGCGATCTTCGCGTGAGCGCCTGGTGGCGGTCGGCGACGATCTATCAGATCTATCCGCGCTCGTTCCAGGACAGCGACGGCGATGGTGTCGGCGACCTGAAGGGCATCGAGGCAAGGCTCGACTATCTTGCCGACCTAGGCGTCGACGCGATCTGGATTTCTCCGATCTTCACCTCGCCCATGGCTGATTTCGGCTATGACGTCGCCGATTACTGCGACGTCGACCCGCTGTTCGGGACGCTGGCGGATTTCGACGACCTGCTGCGCGAGGCGCATCGCCGCGGCGTCAAGATCATCCTCGACTTCGTGCCCAACCACTCGTCCGACCGGCACCCGTGGTTCGCCGACAGCCGCTCCTCGCGGCAAGCAGCGAAGCGCGACTGGTATGTCTGGCGCGACCCCGCTCCGGACGGGAGCCCGCCCAACAACTGGCAGAGCTTCTTCGGCGGTCCGGCCTGGACGCTCGATGCGGCGAGCGGCCAATATTACCTCCACCAGTTCCTGAAGAAGCAGCCCGACCTCAACTGGCGGGAGCCCGCGCTGGTCGAGGCGATGCTGGCGGCGATGCGCTTTTGGTTCGACCGCGGTGTCGACGGCTTCCGCATTGACGTGCTGTGGCTGCTGCTGGAGGACGAGGCGTTCCGCGACAACCCGCCCAACCCCGCCTGGCGGCCGGGGATGCAGGACATCGAGCGCTTCCTGCCGCTCCACACTGCCGATCAGCCGGGGATGGCGGCGCTCGTCGCCCGGATGCGGAGCGTCGCCGATGAATATGAGAGCCGCGTGCTGATCGGCGAGATCTACCTGCCGCTCGATCGCCTGGTTGCGTACTATGGAGAAGAGGGAGCGGGCGTGCATCTGCCCTTCAACTTCGCGCTGCTGCAGACGCCCTGGGAGGCGCGCGCCATCGGCCGGCTGATCGAGGAGTATGAGGCGCTGCTGCCGGCGGGCGGCTGGCCCAATTGGGTGCTCGGCAACCACGACAAGCCGCGCATCGCCGCCCGCGTCGGCTCGGCGCAGGCGCGGGTGGCGCAACTGCTGCTGCTGACGCTGCGCGGCACGCCGACGCTGTACCAGGGCGACGAGCTCGGCCTGACCGGCGAGCCCATCGCGGCTGAGCGCATCCGCGATCCGCAGGCGCTGCGCGAGCCGGACACCGCGTTCAATCGCGACGAGGTGCGGATGCCGATGCCGTGGGACGCCTCGCCCCACGCCGGCTTCTCGACGGACGAGCCGTGGCTGCCGCTCAACGCCGACTGGTCGGCGCGCAACGTCGCCGCGCAGGAGGAGGATGTCGGCTCGATGCTGACGCTGGTGCGCCGCCTGCTGGCGCTGCGGCGCGAGAACGAGGCGCTGGCAACGGGCGCGATCGCACTGGTGGAGGCCGAGGGCGACGTGCTGGCGTACAGGCGCGGCGACGACCTGCTGGTGGCGCTCAACCTGGGTGCGACGCCGCAACGGCTGGCGCTGCCGGCTGGTCGATACCGGACGTTGCTAAGCACGCAGGGCGAAGGCGCAGACTGGGCGGCCGAATTGGCGCTCGCGCCCGACGAGGGTGTCATCCTGCGCGCGACCGGCTAGGCACCGGCGCATGAAGATCGCGATGCTTGCCCCGATCGCGTGGCGCACCCCGCCGCGCCATTACGGCCCCTGGGAGCTGGTCACCAGCCTGCTCACTGAGGCGCTGGTCACTCGCGGGGTCGACGTGACTCTGTTCGCGACGCAAGACAGCGTCACGACCGCGACCCTCGCCGGCGTCGTCCCCGCGCCGTATGAGGAAGACCCGTCGATCGATGCCAAAGTGTGGGAATACCGCCATTTGTCGCACCTGTTCGCGCGCGCCGGCGAGTTCGACCTGATCCACAACCAGGCCGACTTTCCCGCTCACGCCTTTGCGCCGCTGATCGACACGCCGATGGTCACCACCATCCACGGCTTCTCGTCGGACCGGATCATGCCGATGTACCGGCCGTTCGAGGACCGCGTGCACTATGTCGCGATCAGCGACGCCGACCGTGCGCCCGGGCTGAAATACGCGGCGACGATCCATCACGGCATCCGCCTGGGCGAGTTCCCGTTCGACGCGGACGGCAGCGACGACCTGTTGTTCTTCGGCCGGATGCACCCCGACAAGGGTGCGGCGGAGGCGATCGCGGTGGCACGGGCGAGCGGACGGCGGCTGGCGATGTACGGGATCGTTCAGGACCAAGGCTATTTCGAGCGCGATGTTGCGCCGCATGTCGACGGGACGCGCATCCGCTACGACGGGCCGGTCGGTGGCGCGGAGCGGCTGCGCGCGCTGGGGCAGGCAAAGGCGCTGCTCCACCTCATCAACTTCGACGAGCCGTTCGGGCTGTCGGTGATCGAGGCGATGGCGTGCGGCACGCCGGTGATCGCGATCAACCGCGGCGCGATGCCCGAGCTGATCGAGGACGGCGTCACCGGCTTCCTGGTCGACAGCGTCGAGGCGGCGGTGGCGGCGGTCGGCCGGCTGGACACTATCGACCGCGCTGCCTGCCGGGCGCGGGTGGCCGAGCGGTTCACGGTCGAGGCGATGGCGGACCGCTATATCGAGCTGTACCGCCGCATCCTGGCCTAGACGAGCCGCGCGAGGCTCGCGACCGCGACCGTGCCGCCGACCAGCAGCGCCGCGACGAACCATCGCCACCGCGCGACCTGGGGACGATCGGCCAGCGTCAGCATCGCCGCCAGCGCCGCGCCGGTCATCGTCCACAGGTGATAGCGCACCTCCGACGCGACGCTGAGCGGGACGTAGCTGGCGGCGTACAGCACCACCGACCAGGCGAGCGGCACCGCCAGTCCCGGCCCGCGCGGCCGCACCACCAGGCACGCCGCCGTCACGGCCGACGGCAAGCTCGA
>NZ_CAHJXA010000149.1 GCF_903644135.1 Sphingomonas bacterium
CCCCTATGCCGCGCCGCCGGTCGGGCCGCTGCGCTGGCGCTCGCCGCAACCGGCGGCGGCATGGACCAGCCCACGCGACGCGACCCGGTTCGGCACTCCCTGCTTCGCCTCGCCGCTGCCCGGGCCGATGCAGGGGCCGCCGCAGAGCGAGGACTGCCTGACGCTCAACGTCTGGACGCCCGCCATGGCGGGGAAGCATCCGGTGATGGTCTGGATCCACGGCGGCGGGTTCGAGTTCGGCTCGTCGGCCCAGCCCGGCTATGACGGCACGGTGCTGGCCAAGCACGGCGTCGTCGTCGTCAGCTTCAACTACCGGCTGGGCGTGCTCGGCTTCCTGGCGCACCCGACGCTCGACCGCGAGGGGCCGGCGTCGGGCGATTACGGCCTGCAGGACCAGGTCGCGGCGCTGCGCTGGGTACGCGCCAACATCGCCGCGTTCGGCGGTGACCCCGCCAACGTCACGATCTTCGGCGAGTCCGCCGGCGCGCACGCGGTCGGCATCCTCATGGCCTCGCCGCTGGCCAAGGGGCTGTTCGCCAAGGCGATCGCCGAGAGCGGCGCGTTCTGGGACAGCGAGCACGGCTCGCTCTCGACCCACGCGGAGGCGACCGCGCGCGGCGTCGCCTTCCAGCAGCAGATGGCCGCGACCGACCTCGCCGCGTTGCGCGCCCTGCCGGCGGAGCAGCTCAACGCCGCCGGCCGCTGGGACGTCAGGCGCGATCCGGGCACGACCGTCTTCTCGCCGAGCGTCGACGGCTATGTGCTACGCGAAGCTCCCGCCGCGACCTTCGCGCGCGGGGCCGCCGCGAAGGTGCCGCTGCTCGCCGGCTGGAACGCGCGTGAGGAGACGCCGCTGTTCCTGCCGCGCGCACTGCCGCACGACACGCCCGATGCGTTCCGGGCGGGCGAAGCCCAGCTGTTCGGCGCGGATCGCACAGCGGTGGTCGAGGCGGCCTATCCGTCGGCCGATCCGGCGCGGTCGTCGGCGACGCTGGTCGGCGATCTGGTCATCTCCGAACAGACCTGGGAGATGCTGGCGCTCCAGCAGCAGGCGCGGCGCACCGGCGTCTATGCCTATCAGTTCTCGTTCACCTCGCCTTACTCGCCGATTGCCAACCACACCGCCGAGGTGAAGTACGTGTTCGGCAACCTGTCGCCGCCCCCGCCCGGCCGCGGCGGCGGCGCGCCTGGCGAGCGCGACCGCGCGACCGCCGAGCGGATGACCGCCTATTGGACCAACTTCGCCGCCAAGGGCGATCCCAACGGCCCCGGCCTGCCGAACTGGCCCAGCTATGCCGGGCCGGGATCGCAGCTGCTCGCCATCACCCCCGACAGCACCAGCGCCGCGGCCGAGACCGGCACCGACCGGTTCCAGCTCATCCGGTCATACCGGCAGACCGGACGGTTGCCCGATCGCTGGCGGACGGTCGCGCCGTAAAGGTGCGGCCGTCCTAGCGGCAATGTCCATGTGCAACAGTATGATCGGCTCGTAATCCGGTCGGTCAGCAACGATGTCACGACCTATCTGGGCCGGTACGGTCGAACCAACATGCTTGGTCTTTTCAGAACCCGCCGGTGATGAAGGCGGTTATCAGGCTATCTCGCGCATATAGGCTCAGACGTGGCGCGTGACGAACAGGCCGCCAGAAACGCCGTATCTAGCAGTGTCTTACCACGCACCTGGCGGAGACGGAGAGATTCGAACTCTCGGTACGGTTTCCCGTACGACGCTTTAGCAAAGCGTTGGTTTCAGCCACTCACCCACGTCTCCGGACGTCGCCGGCGGTGTCCTCATAGCCAACCGGCCACAGGCGATCAACCGGGCTTGGCGTTCTGCCGCGGAATCGACTCGGGCTGCCGCCGGTGGGTTGCCGAGAGCGGCAGCGCGCGGCACGCTCTGGTGAGCGTAGCAAAGGAGTGGGGACTTGCGGGCGATTGCGATGCTGGGGATGGGAGTGTTGCTCGCGGGCACGGCCGCTGCGCAGATGCGCAGCATCGATCCCAACCAGGGCATCGATCAGGACCTGTCGACAGCCGCGTCCCGGGCGGCGGCTGCCCGTGCGGCGCGATCGGCACCCGTGCCCGCCGACGACCGCGTACCCGACCAATCCCGTCCCGACCAGTCGAGCGCTTATCAATCCAACACCTATCAACCCGGTCCCGACCAGCGCTCCCCCGATCAGCCGCCGGTCGCGCCGTCGCGCGCGGGGGAGCAGGCACGCGCCGACGCGACCACCCAGGCCGCCGACACCTATCGCCGCGACGATCTGCTGGCGGCGGGCGAGGGCGTGTTCGGCAAGGGCGCGGAAGGGCTGGCCGGCATCATCGAGCGGATCCTGAAGGACCAGGGCCAGCCCAACGCCTATATCGCCGGGCACGAGGCGTCGGGTGCGTTCGTGGTCGGGCTGCGCTATGGTTCGGGCATCCTCAGCCACAAGATCGAGGGGCAGCAGCCGGTCTATTGGACGGGGCCGTCGGTGGGCTTCGACGTCGGCGGCGACGCCAACAAGGTCTTCGTGCTGGTCTACAACCTGTACGACACCGGCGACCTGTACCACCGCTTCCCGGGCGCGGAGGGGCGGCTATACCTGGTCGGCGGATTCGCGGCGACCTATCTGCGGCGGGGCAACATCGTCGTGATCCCGATCCGGCTCGGCGTCGGCTGGCGCGCCGGGGTGAACGTCAACTACATGAAGTTCAGCCACAAATCCAAGCTGCTGCCCTTCTAGCCGCCGGGTTCAGCCGAACTCCACCGCCTCAAAGCGGATCGGGCGGCCGTCGGCGCTGTCGCCCAGCCCGCCCTCCCACATCGCAACGCCGCCGCGCACGATCGTGCCGATCGGCCGGCCGGTCAGCTGGGTGCCGGTGAAGGGCGACCAGCCGGCGCGCGACGCCAGCCAGCCCGGCTCGACCGTCCAGCGCGCCTTGAGGTCGACGACGGTCAGGTCGGCGTCATAGCCGGCGGCGATGCGGCCCTTGCCGACGATGCCGAATACCCGCTGCGCCCCCGCGCTGGTTAGCTCGATCAGCCGCTGCAGCGTCAGCCGCCCTTCGGCGACATGGTTGAGCAGCAGCGGCAGCAGCGTCTGCACGCCCGGCATCCCGCTGGGGCTCGCCGGATAGGGCTGCGCCTTCTCCTCGGCGGTGTGCGGCGCATGGTCGGAACCGATCACGTCGGGCACACCCTGCTGCAGCCAGTGCCACAGGCCGTCGCGATGCGCGCCGGAGCGGATCGGCGGGTTCATCTGCGCCAGGCTGCCGAGCCGCGGATAAGCCTCCTCGCCGGCGAGCGTCAGGTGCTGCGGCGTGACCTCGCAGGTGGCGATGTCCTTGTGCGCGCTCAGCAGTTCGAGCTCGGCGGGGGTGGAGACGTGGAGGACGTGGATGCGGCGGCGGGCGGCGCGGGCCAGCGCCAGGATGCGCCGGGTGGCGATCATCGCGCTCTCGTCGTCGCGCCACACCGGGTGCGACGCCGGGTCGCCGGGGACGCGCTCGTCGAGGCGCGCGTTCATCCGCGCCTCGTCCTCGGCATGGATCGCGACGCGGCGATGACCGGAGGCGAGCACCGCGGCCAGGCTGGCATCCTCGGCGACGAGCAGGTCGCCGGTCGACGCGCCCATGAAGATCTTGACGCCGGCGGTGCCAGGCAGCCGCTCCAGCTCGGCGAGATCGGCGGCATTGTGGTTGGTCGCGCCGACATAGAAGGCATGGTCGCACCACATCCGGCCTCTTGCGCGCGCGAGCTTGTCGGCGATCGCGTCGGCGCTGTCGGTGTTGGGCCTGGTGTTGGGCATCTCGAACACCGCCGTCACCCCGCCCATCACCGCGGCGCGGCTGCCGCTGGCCAGATCCTCCTTGTGGACGAGGCCGGGCTCGCGGAAATGCACCTGGGTGTCGGTCACGCCGGGCAGGATGTCGAGACCGGTGCAGCTGATCGTCCGCCCGGCATCGCCGACCGCGCCGATCGCGGCGATGCGCCCGTCGCGGATGCCGAGGTCGACGGTCGCCGGCCCGCCCGGCAGGTGAACGGTGCCGCCGGTCAGCTTGAGGTCGTACGCCATGGCCCTGCCCTTTCGCTTGCGTCGCCCCGCCCCTACCTTGCGGCGATGGACGACGCCACGGGAACCATGCTGGCCGATCGCGCGCTGCTGAGACTGTCGGGCGATGATGTGCGCGGCTTCCTGCAGGGGCTGCTGACCAACGACCTCGCGCTGCTCGCCCCCGACCGGCCGTTATGGGCGGGGCTGCTGACGCCGCAGGGCAAGGCGCTGTTCGACCTGCTGCTCTGGGCGGACGGCGAGGCGGTGCTGGTCGATGTCGAGGCGGCGCAGGCGGAGGCGCTGGCGCGGCGGCTTGCGCTCTACCGGCTGCGGCGGCGGATCGCGATCGAGCCCGCCAGCGGCGCGGTGCACTGGTCGATGGAGGGGGCTCGCGGTGTCGCCGACCCGCGGCTTGCCGACCTTGGCCGGCGCTGGCTGGGGGAGCGTGGCGAGTCGGCCAACGGCTGGCACGCGCATCGCCTGACGCTGGGTGTCGCGGAAGGCGTGGGGGAGCTTGGCAGCGGCGAGACGCTCTGGCTGGAATGCAATGCGCGCGAACTGGGTGGGGTCAGCTTCACCAAGGGCTGCTATGTCGGGCAGGAGAACACCGCCCGGATGCATCACCGCTCCCGCGTCAACCGCCGGCTGGTGACGGCACCGATCGGCCCTGAAGGGGAGCGCACCCGGATCCGCTATCCCGAGTTGGGGCTGATGGTCGAGCATCGCCGCGTCGACGCGCTGGGCGATGCGATCGTCCCGCCCTGGCTCGCCGCCGCGGTCGCCGCGGATCAGCGTCCGACGGCGGTATAGGCGAAGCCGGCGCGCTCGACGGCGTCGCGGCGGTAGACGTTGCGCAGGTCGATCAGCACCGGGGCGGTCATCGCCGCCGCCAGCCGGCCGAGGTCGAGCGCGCGGAACGCGTCCCACTCGGTGACGATCACCACCGCGTCGGCCCCGGTGGCGGCGTCATAGGCATCACGGCAGAAGCTGGTGGCGGGCGGCAGCAGCGGTTTCGCCGCGTCCATCCCTTCCGGGTCATAGACTCGCAGCGCGATGCCGGCGTCGGCGAGATATTGCGCGATCGCCAGCGCCGGCGCGTCGCGCATGTCGTCGGTGTTGGGCTTGAACGTCAGGCCGAGCAGCGCCACCGTCTTGCCGCGCGGATCGCTGCCCAGCGCCTCGGCGACCTTGCGGCCCATGGCGCGCTTGCGGCTGTCGTTGACCTGCACCACCGCCTCGACGATCCGCATCGGCGACTGCGCGTCTTCCGCGGTCTTGAGCAGCGCCAGCGTGTCCTTGGGGAAGCATGAGCCGCCATAGCCGGGACCGGCATGGAGGAACTTGCGGCCGATACGGTTGTCGAGGCCGATGCCGCGGCTGACGTCCTGGACATCGGCCCCAACCGCCTCGCACAGGTCGGCGATCTCGTTGATGAAGGTGATCTTGGTCGCGAGGAACGCGTTGGCGGCGTATTTGATCAGCTCGGAGGTGCGCCGGCTGGTGAACACCATCGGGCTCTCGTTGATGAACAGCGGCCGGTAGACCGCGCGCATCACCTCGCGCGCGCGCTCGTCGTCGGTGCCGATGACGATGCGGTCGGGGCGTTTGAAGTCGCCGATCGCCGCGCCTTCGCGCAGGAACTCGGGGTTGGAGACGACCTCGACGGCGAGGTCGGGGTGCTGGTCGCGCACGATCCGCTCGACCCGGTCGCCGGTGCCGACGGGGACGGTCGACTTGGTGACGATCACGGTCGGACCGGTGAGCGCAGCGGCGATCTCCCCGGTGGCGGCGAAGACATAGGACAGGTCGGCATGGCCATCGCCACGGCGAGATGGCGTGCCGACCCCGATGAACACCGCGTCCGCGCCGGCGACGGCGGGCGCGAGGTCGGTGGTGAACGCCAGCCGACCGGCGGCGACGTTGGCGGCGACCAACTGGTCGAGGCCGGGCTCGTAGATCGGCATCCGGCCGGCACGCAGCGCCTCGATCTTGGCGGCATCCTTGTCGACGCACACCACGTCATGACCGAAGTCCGACAGGCAGGCCCCCGATACCAGGCCGACATAGCCCGAGCCGATCATCACAATGCGCATAGAGGTATTCCGAATGGATGAGGACGCGTCCACGTCCGTGATGAGTCGGTAAGGCGCTCACCCGCGCAACACGCAACCTCTATTGGCGTAGGCATCGACGATGACGGCACATCTGCACAGCCTTCAGGTCGCGTGCGGTCGCCGGCGCGTCGGCACGTAAAAAGGGAGGCCGGCTTGCACCGACCTCCCTTCAGAGCCCCGACAAGGGAGCAGGTTTTACTGTCCCGAACCCGGGCCGTAGGTGATCTCCACACGGCGGTTCTGGACCTCACGGACACCGTCCGCGGTCTGCACCCGCAGCTTGGTCGGATCCTCACCGAACGCCTGGGTCGACACCACACCATCGGGAATGCCGTGGGCCGTGATGTAGGCACGCACCGAGTCGGCACGGCGCTGCGACAGGCCGATGTTATACTTCGGCGTACCCGACGTGTCGGTGAAGCCGGCCAGCATGACCCGTGCATTACCGCAATTCTGATACTGCGTCACCGCATTGTCCAGGATCGAGCCTGCCTCAGGCGTGATGTCCGACTTGTTCCACTCGAAGAACACGATGAACGGACCGGGCGAGC
>NZ_CAHJXA010000150.1 GCF_903644135.1 Sphingomonas bacterium
CGCCATGGTCGCGGTCGGTGATGCCGACCTGTGCGCGACGCTACGCTGGGGCAATGAGTGGGACGTCGCCGCGGCGGCGCTGATCGCGCTGGAGGCGGGCGCGGCGGCGACCGACGCGCTGGGCGCACCGCTGGAGTTCAACAAGCCCGACCCGCGCGCGTTCGGTGTGCTGGTGAGCGCGCCGGGAGTGCACGGCGCGGCGGTGGCGCGGCTGGGCGAGCGGGCGCGGGTGGTGATTGGGGTCGGCGCGGCGGGCGAAGAAACGATCTAGGCGGCAGCGATCATCCGGCTATTGAGATGACCTGACGCAATGCGGGCAAGAGGGTCCCGATCGACATGTATCAGTTGGCCACCCAATTCTCCGTTCCGCAGGATCCCGACCAGGTTTGGTCGGTGCTCACCGACTTCGCTGGCTTTAACCGGTGGAACAGCTTCATGACCGCCGTCTCCGGCAAGTTGGCCGTTGGCGAGAAACTCAGCGTCACCTTGTCGCCTTCTCCCGGCAAGCAGACGACGTTCAAGCCGACGCTGCTTGTCGTGAACAACGGCCGGGAACTGCGCTGGCGTGGCCGGCTGCTCGTCAAGGGAGTGTTCGACGGCGAGCACTACTGGACGCTGACCCGCAATAATCGCGGTGGCACCGACATCCGCCACGGCGAGGATTTCTCGGGATTGCTCGTCGGCGTCGTCAAGCCCGGCTCGTTCAAGGGGGGCTTCGAGCGAATGAACGCGGACATGTCGGCAGAGCTCGCCAGGCGGTTCTGATCGCCAGCAATCGGTCTATCCTGCTCCTCCTTGTTGTTCCCCCCGATACTTCATCTCCAGATACCGCCCCCGCGTCGCCAGGCTGTCGAGGTCACCCTGCGCCAGCCGTTCGGTCATGGCGGCGATCTCGCGCTCGATCAGCGACAGGCCGTCGACCAGCTCGCGGTCGGGGCTGCGGCCGTTGCGCTCGACGCTGCGTAGCGGCTCGGGAACGCGGGCATAGTCGTTGACGAAGGCGGGCAGCTGCTCGCCGATCAGCCGGCGCAGCTCCAGCGCCGGCTCGGTGCCGGGATCGACCGCACCCAGTTGCGGCGACAGCACTTCCAGCCGGGTGCCGATACGGTCGGCGATGCCGCGGGCGGGCGCAGGCAGGGCGGGGCGCTGCGCCCCCAGCCAGCGGCCGGTCTGCGCCGGCAGTGCCTTGAGGTCGACGGTGCGCAGCTTCTCCGGCGGCGGCGCGGCACGCTCGTCGGACGGCCACACCGCCAGGCCGCCGACTGCGGCGACGAGCAGCACCATCAGCAGCAGCGCGCCCATGATCCCGACCGGCATGACCATGCCGACCAGGGTGAAGCCGACCAGGATCGCCACCACCGCCGCGCCGATCCGTACCAGCCGCCTGCCCAGCGCGCCCGGCCGGCGCGGGGTCCCGCGACTGAACGGCAGGTCGTCGGCATGGGTGATCCGCGCCCAGGACAGGCGTGCCGCGGCGATGGCTTCATCGACTTCGCTCATAGCGACTGCAGCCGGTACTGATCGGCGGGACCCTTCAGCGCGCCCTGGCTCGCCCCCTCGGCGCGGGCGATATAGCCGCGCGACTTCTCGACCTCGTTGCCAAGCGCGTCGACCGTCGTCTTCATCGAATCGAGCGCCTTCAGCTTGAAGCTGTCGATCGCGTCCATCGTGTCGTAGACGTTCTGGAACGCGCGCTGCAGCACCTCCAGCGGGATGGTCGAGGCGGCGGCCTGTTCGTGGATCGCGGCGGTGTTGCTGCGCAGCAGCTTGCCGGTCGAGTCGATGATGCCCGCCGTCGTGGTGTTGAGCTGGGTGATCTGGTCGAGCACCAACTTCTGGTTGACCAGCGCCTGCGCGACGGTGACCGCGGTGCGCAGTGCCGACACGGTGGTGGTGCTGGCGCGGTCGACGCCCTTCACGAGCTCGACATTGTTCTTCTTGACGAGATCGAGCGCCAGATAGCCCTGCACCGTCACCGCCATCTGGGTCAGCAGGTCCTGGGTGCGCTGGCGGGCGTAGAACAAAGCCGTCTCGCGGATCGCCTTGGCCTTGGCCGGGTCGGTCGCATCGAGCGTGCCGGCGGTGTCCTCCAGCTTGGCGTCCATGGTGCGCGACAGGTGGATCATCTGCTCCAGTCGGCCCATCGCGGTCCACAGGTTCGAGCGCTCGGTGTCGATCGCGGCGTTGTCCATCAGCAGCTCGTCCTTGCCCGAGGCGAGGCTCTTCAGGATGGCGCTGATGTGGGTCTGGCTCGACTTGTAGCTGTCGAAATAGTTCTTCATCCGGTTGCCGAACGGGATGACGCCGAGCAGTTTGCGCGGGCCGGTCAGGCTGCCCTGCTTGCCCGGATCGAGCTGTTCGATGACGCGGCGCAGCTGCGCGAGGTCGGCACCGACGCCGCTGTCCTTGTCCATCGCCCGCACCGGGCGGTCGAGGAAGCGGTTGGACTGGCCGGCGGCGTCACGGATCTCCTTGCCGCCCATCGCGGTGATCGCGTCCACCCGGCGGCCGAATTCGGGACTGTTGACGTCCTGCGCGACCAGGTCGGCGACGAAGCCATCGACGCGCGTCTCCAGCTCGCTGCGCTTGGTGTCGTCGACCGGCACCAGCCCCGCCGCTTGGCTGGCGGCGACCACCGGCACCGGCTCGGGCGGGGTCAACACCAGCGCCGGGCTGGTCTCGGTTACGGTCGCTGCGTCGGTGGCCATGGCTTGCTCCGTTGGGTCGCTACGAGGATGCGCCCTCGCCGCGACCGCTTCAAGTGTAGCATTGCGATAATACACCGTCGAGGGAGAATGGCGCAGTGGCAGGCGGCTTTCCGCGGCGCAGCAAATACGCTAAGGGCGCGCTGAACTGATCCTCTTTCACCATCAGGATACCCCATGAGCCTCCGCAACGTGGCCATCATCGCGCACGTCGATCATGGCAAGACCACGCTGGTCGACCAGCTGTTCCGCCAGTCCGGCACCTTCCGCGACAACCAGCGCGTCGAAGAGCGCGCGATGGATTCCAACGACCTGGAGAAGGAGCGCGGCATCACCATCCTGGCCAAGCCGACCTCGGTCGACTGGACGCCGCCGGGCGCGAGCGAGAGCATCCGCATCAACATCGTCGACACGCCCGGCCACGCCGATTTCGGCGGCGAGGTGGAGCGCATCCTGTCGATGGTCGACGGTGTCGTCCTGCTGGTGGATTCGTCGGAGGGCGCGATGCCGCAGACCAAGTTCGTCACCGGCAAGGCGCTGGCGCTGGGCCTCCGCCCGATCGTCGTCGTCAACAAGATCGACCGCAGCGACGCGCGCATCCAGGAAGTGCTCGACGAGGTGTTCGACCTGTTCGTGTCGCTCGACGCCAGCGACGAGCAGCTCGACTTCCCGGTGCTCTACGCCTCGGGCCGCGGCGGCTATGCCTCGACCGACATGGACGCGCGCGAGGGGACGCTGATCCCGCTGTTCGAGACGATCGTGGCGCACGTCCCCGCGCCCAAGGTCGAGGTCGAGGACGTGCCGTTCACCTTCCTAGTGACCTTGCTCGACCGCGACCCGTTCCTGGGCCGCATCCTGACCGGGCGGGTCAATTCGGGCGCGGTGAAGATCAACCAGCCGATCCACGCGCTCGACAATGACGGCAAGATCGTCGAGGCGGGCCGCGCGTCGAAGATCCTGTCGTTCCACGGGCTCGACCGCGTGCCGGTCGAGGAGGCGAAGGCTGGCGACATCATCAGCCTCGCCGGGCTGTCGGTCGCGACCGTCGCCAACACCATCGCCGACATCACCGTCACCGAGCCGCTCCACGCCCAGCCGATCGACCCGCCGACGCTGTCGATGCGCTTTGCCGTCAACGATTCGCCGATGGCGGGGCGCGAGGGCACCAAGGTGACCAGCCGCATGATCCGCGACCGCCTGTTCCGCGAGGCCGAGTCCAACGTCGCGGTCAAGGTGACCGAAGCCGCCGACCGCGACAGCTACGAGGTGGCAGGGCGCGGCGAGCTGCAGCTCGGCGTGCTGATCGAGACGATGCGCCGCGAGGGGTTCGAGCTCGGCATCAGTCGGCCGCGCGTGCTGTTCGGCGAGGACGAGGACGGCCGCCGGACCGAGCCGTACGAGACCGTCATCATCGACGTCGACGACGAGCATTCCGGCACCGTCGTCGAGAAGATGAACCTCCGCAAGGCGGAGATGACCGATATGCGCCCATCGACCGGCGGCAAGACGCGCATCACCTTTTCGGCGCCCAGCCGCGGCATGATCGGCTATCACGGCGAGTTCCTTTCGGACACGCGCGGCACCGGCATCATGAACCGGCTGTTCGAGAAGTACGGCCCGCACAAGGGCAAGATCGAGGGCCGCAAGAACGGCGTCCTGATCTCCAACGGCTCGGGCGAGGCGAACAGCTATGCGCTGGGGCCGCTGGAGGAGCGCGGCATCCTGTTCGTCGGCCATGGCGAGGCGCTGTACGAGGGCATGATCGTCGGCGAGAACGCCAAGCCCGACGACCTCGAGGTCAACCCGATGAAGACCAAGGCGCTGACCAATTTCCGCGCAAGCGGCGGCAAGGACGATCAGGTACGCCTGACCCCGCCCAAGCGCGCGACGCTGGAGCAGGCGATCGCCTATATCGACGACGACGAGATGGTGGAGGTGACGCCCAAGTCGATCCGGCTGCGCAAGAGCCATCTCGACGCCAACGAGCGCAAGAAGGCAAGCCGGGCCAAGGTCGCGGCCTGACCCTCCGTCATCCCGGGGCCGCCCGGGGTGACCCTATGCCTTGACCGCCGTGAAGGTCATCGCCACGCCGTTCATGCAATAGCGCTTGCCGGTCGGTTTGGGCCCGTCGTCGAAGACATGGCCCAGATGGCTGCCGCAGCGGGTGCAATGCACCTCGGTGCGCTCAATGCCGAGCGAGCCGTCGCTGCGCGTCGCGACGTCGCCGGCCAGCGGGGCCCAGAAGCTGGGCCAGCCGGTGCCGCTGTCGAACTTGGTCCGGGACGCGAACAGGTGCTGGCCGCAGCCGCGGCAGCCGAAGACGCCGGCGCGATGCTCGTTGTTGAGCGGGCTGGTGAACGGCTCCTCCGTCCCCTCGTGGCGCAGCACGTCATAGGCGGCGGCGGGCAGCTTCGCGCGCCACTGCGCGTCGGTGAGCGTAAAGGGGAAACGCTCGGGCGGCGCGGCGGTCGCCTGGCGGCAGCCGAACAGCGCCAGCGCCGCGGTGCCGGTCACGGCGGTGGTGAGGAAGTCACGGCGGTGAAGGGGGTGTTGCATAAGAAGGATATAAGCATTGCCGCAGGCGAGCGCGAGGGGTGGAACTTCGGCGGCAATGGCGCGCTTGGCGGCAAGAACTCGGAGCTTTCCATGTCGTTCCAGCAGCTTGATCCGCCGATCCCAGTCCATGTCCTCGACAAGGGCAGCGGCTTTGCCATCGCGGTGATCGACTATGGCCAGGAGCATAACCTGATCTGGGTGACGGCGATCAACGACACCGGCGAGATCTGGTGCGCGCCCAATCCGCGCGTGCGGATGGAGCCGAACTGGACGATGGGCCGCGCCAAGTCGCCGGCGGTGACGGCGCGCTCCACCGGGGATTGCTCGGGTGAGCCGGCCGTTTCAGGCGGCAAGCCTAATTAGGCGGCTTTAGCCCGCCGCCACCACGGCATGGCGCTCCCCGATTGCAGCACACCGCGCCGGAACAGCCGCGCGCCCAGCGTAATGAAGATCGCCACCCACAGCGCCTGCCACGCCAGCGCCGCGCCATGCCGCCACAACCCTGGCTGGTTGGCGGCATGGCCGACCATCGCGAACGGTGACGATAGCGGGAACAGCTCCGCCACCTGCGCCAACGTGCTGCCCGGCCGCGACGCGGCGGCGGAGGCTAGCGCGAACATCGCCACCTGGGTGATGGTGATCGGCAGCGACAGCATCTGGATCTCGCGCGGCGTCGTCGCCTGCGCTCCGACGCCGAGGAACACCGAGCCGAGCAGCAGATAGGCCATGGTGAAATAGCCGATGAACAGCAGCGGGAACATCGCCCCCGTCGCCGGTGACAGATCGCCTAGCCCGGCGCGCAACCCTGCCGGCATCAGCGCGCCGATCTGGCTGACGACGCTGGCCCAGAAGGCGACGAACAGCACCGCCACCCCGAACATGCCGAGCAGCTTGCCCAGGAACACCGACTCCAGCGGCACCGCGGCGGCCAGCACCTCGATCACCTTGTTGTTGCGCTCCTCCGCCATCGTGCCGACCACCTGCCCGGCGAGGAACAGCGTCAGGAAGAAGATCCCGAACACCGCGAAGAAGCCTGACTGGTGGCCGCCACGCCGCGACGGGCCGGGCTGCTGATAGGCGATGCGCTGCGCGTCGATGCGGGGGAGAGCAGTGCCGAGCCGCTCGTCGGTCAGCGTCGCTCCCGCCAGCGCGGCGAGATAGTCGGCGGGGCGGGGCCCGTGCGGACCATAAAGGATCGTCGGCCGGTCGAGCGCGCCGTACAGCGCCGCCACCGTGTCGTAGTCCTTCGCTCCGAATGCTGCGCGCGCCTGCGCGGCGGGGTCGGCCGAGGCGGTGGTGGTGACCAGCTCCGGCGGCTGCTCGCCCTGGCGGAAGATGCTGCGCAGCCGGGTGTCGGCGCGGGTGACCGCCGCGGCGTGCGCGGG
>NZ_CAHJXA010000151.1 GCF_903644135.1 Sphingomonas bacterium
CGCCGCAGCACCCAGGCGGCGGCACAGCCGGCGGCGTACAGGCCGCAGGCGGAGAGGACCGACAGCACCACCAGCGTCTCGAACGTGCCGGTGATCGCCAGCACGGCGGCGAGACCGGCATGAACGAGGATCGCGGTGGCCGGGACGCCGGTGCGCGGCGAGACGCGACCAAGCGCGGCGGGCAGGAAGCCGTCGCGCGCAAAGGCGAACAGCACGCGCGGCGCGCCGAGCAGGTCGCTGCCCAGCCAGAAGCCCATCGACACCGTCGCGCCGACCACCAGCAGCAGCCCCAGCCGCGGATCGACCGTCGCGATCGCGTCGGCCAGCGGTGCCGTCGATCCGGCGAGCGCGCCGCCGAGCAGGCCCTGCGCGACGAGCTGGATCGCCACATAGGCGATGACGACGAACGCCATCGCCCCTATCAGCCCGCGCGGCAGGGTGCGCGCCGGGTCCGCCACCTCGCCGCTCGCGCCGAGCACCGTCTCCATGCCCTGGAACGCGAACAGCGACAGCAGCACGGCGCGGCCGATCCCGCTCGCATCGGGCGCGACCCCTTGCGACAACCGCGCCGGCGCGACGAACAGCGCGCCGACGACGATGAACATCAGCAGCGGCACCAGCTTGACCACCGTCGTCACCGCAATCAGGCGCGACGCGCGGCCGGCACCTGCGAGGTTGACCAGCGTCAGCGTGCCGACCACCGCCAGGATGACAACCGCCCGCGCGCCGCCGGCCTGCAGCGCCGGGGCCAGCCGGCCGAGCGTCGTCGTGAACGCGGCGGCGATCCCGCCCGCCGCCAGCACGCAGGACAGCCACAGCAGCACGCCGGCGACGAACCCCGCCAGCGGACCGAACGCCGCCTCGACATAGCCATAGGTGCCGCCGCTGGTCGGCACGCGGCTGCCGGCCTCCGCGAAGCACAGCACGACCGCGCCCATCGCGAGCGCACACAGGAGGTAGGCGACGAGCGCGTAGGGCCCGGCGGCGCGCGCCATGCCGGCGGGGAGGGTGAAGATGCCGGCTCCGACGACGATGTTGACGATCGCCGCGGCCAGCCCGAACGCGCCGATCCCGCGGCGCAGCCCGGCATCGCGGATGCCTTCGGGCAAACGAACGGCGGCGCTGCTGTCGGTCATCCGGTGCTCCTTGCAAGATGCACCGGTCTAACCGACGCTCCCGCGTGCGTCTCGCATTTATGACGCAATCGTCCGCCCGATTGACAGGCCTGCCGACTGGGCGCAGTGGCGCGCCGCTTGCGGGCGATTCAGGCCATGATCGAGCAGTTGAGAGTCCGTCAGCACAATGCCGAGCGACAGTAGCAATCGACCGTTTCCGCCGCCCGTGGTGCTGATGGCCTGACCCTGCCGGGGCTCGCCTCGGCCCGCGTGCGCCGGGCCGATCATGAGGTGAGCCATGCAAGACCGTCCCGATCATGACGAGGTGTTCGACGCCAGGGCGACAGCCGCCGGGCTGATCGGCGGGCGCGGTGCGGACATCGCCGACGTCCTTGACGGCTATGATGTCGACGAGGCCACCGCGATCGTCGAGTTCCTGCCGCTGGAGGAGGCGGTCAAGGCGTTCGACCAGCCCGGGATCGGCTGTCCCGAGGAGATCGTCGCGCGGCTGCCGCGGTCGGTCGCGATTGCGCTGCTCGACGCGATGTCGGCCGACCGGACCGCCGATCTGTTCCGCTCGCTGGACGAGCCGGCACGGTCCGAGCTGCTGGCGGGGGTGACGCCGGACCTTCGCGCCACGGTCGAGCGGCTGCTCGGCTATCCGGAAGCCAGCGCCGGCTCGATCATGACCACCGAGTTCGTCGCGGTGCCGTCCGCCTGGACGGTCACGCAGGTGCTGGATCATATCCGCATGGTCGAGCGCACGCGCGAGACGGTCTACTCGGTCTACGTCACCGACCCGGCCAGCCATGCGCTGGTGCAGGCGGTGACGCTGCGGCGGCTGATCTCGGCCGATCCGCGCGCCAACGTGCTGAGCGCCGCGCCGCAGCGCCGGCCGGTGACGATGGGTCCGAACGACCGCCGCGAGGAGGCGATGCGGCTGATCTCCAAATACGACCTCTTGGCGATTCCGGTGACCGACCGCCGCGGGCATGTGCTCGGCATCGTCACCGTCGACGACGTGATCGACGCGATGGTCCGCCGCCAGACCACCGAGGTGCAGCGCTTCGGCGGCGTCGAGGCGCTGGACGAGGATTACCTGCGGATCGGCTTCTGGGCGATGATCCGCAAGCGCGCCGGCTGGCTGTGCGCGCTGTTCCTGTCGGAGATGCTGACCGCCTCGGCGATGCAGGGGTTCGAGGGCGAGCTCGAAAAGGCGATCGTCCTCACGCTGTTCATCCCGCTGATCATGTCGTCGGGCGGCAATTCGGGCAGCCAGGCGACTTCGCTGATCATCCGCGCGCTGGCGCTGCACGAGGTGTCGCTGGGCGACTGGTGGCGGGTGGCGCTGCGCGAGCTGCCGACCGGGCTGACGCTGGGCGCGATCCTGGGGGTGATCGGCATCGTCCGCATCGCGCTGTGGCAGCATCTCGGCTTCTACGATTACGGCGTGCACTGGCCGCTGGTCGCGGCGACGGTCGGCGCGGCGCTGGTCGGCATCGTCACCTTCGGCTCGTTCGTCGGCTCGATGCTGCCGTTCGGGCTGAGGCGACTGGGCTTCGACCCGGCGAGCGTCCGCGCCGTTCGTCGCGACCCTGGTCGACGTGACCGGCCTCGTCATCTATTTCGGGGTCGCGGCGGTGATCCTGCACGGCACACTGCTGTGACGCTCGACACTAGCCGAGCGCGCGCAAATCGCGCATCATCGCCGCCTCGTCATCGCAACAGGAGGAACAGATGATCGTCAGGACGCTGATCGCCGCCGCCGGGCTGGCCCTGCTCGCCACCGCGCCCGCCAGTGCCGCCGCGCCGTGCAAGGATGCCAAGGGCAAGTTCACCAAATGCCCGCCGGCCAAGCCGACGCCGACCCGCTGCCGATCGAACGGCAAGTTCGTCAAGTGCGGCACGCCCGGCGCGAAGCCGGCCTGACGGGAAGCGACCTGACCGGCCGCTCGCTCGCGCTAGCCTCGGCCGGTCAACGCCCGATTGGACCGCCGCCGCCGCGCGGCTAAAGGCGGGCGGTGATCCGCCTGACCGACCTCAAGCTGCCGCTGCACCATCCCGACGAGGCGCTGCCGGCGGCCATCTGCAAGCGGCTGCGGATCGGCCGGCGCGATCTCGTCCGCCACGCCGTCGCCCGGCGCGGCCATGACGCACGCGACAAGACCAACATCGCCCTGGTCTATTCAGTCGACGTCGCCGTCCGCAACGAGGCGGTCCTGCTCGCCCGGTTCCGCAAGGACGCGCAGGTCCAGCCGACGCCGGACACAAGCTACCGGCCGATGACCGTGCCGGCCGGGTCCGAGCGGCCGGTGGTGATCGGGGCGGGCCCCTGCGGGCTGTTCGCGGGGCTGGTGCTCGCGCAGATGGGGCTGCGGCCGATCATCCTCGACCGCGGCAAGCTGGTCCGCGAGCGCACCAAGGACACCTGGGGCCTGTGGCGGCGCGGCGTCCTCAACCCCGAGTCGAACGCCCAGTTCGGCGAGGGCGGCGCTGGCACCTTCTCCGACGGCAAGCTCTACAGCCGCATCAAGGATGCGCGGTATCTCGACCGCAAGGTGCTGACCGAGTTCGTCAAGGCCGGCGCGCCGCCCGAGATCCTGACCGAGGCGCATCCGCATATCGGCACCTTCCGGCTGGTGAAGATGGTCGAATCGATGCGCGAGACGATCGAGGCGCTCGGCGGCGAGTATCGCTTCTCCACCCGCGTCGAGGGGCTGGATGTCGCCACCGATGCGGCCGGCGAGCGCCATGTCCAGGGGCTGCACCTCAACGACGGCGGCTATCTGGCGGCGACCCGCGTCGTGCTGGCGATCGGCCACAGCGCGCGCGACACCTTTGCGGCGCTGCACGCGGACGGCGTGCATGTCGAGGCCAAGCCTTTCTCGCTCGGCGTGCGCATCGAGCATCCGCAATCGTGGATCGACCGGGCGCGCTTCGGTGCCGATGCCGGCCATCCGGTGCTGGGCGCGGCCGAGTACCACCTCTCGCATCACTGCTCCAACGGCCGCACGGTCTACAGCTTCTGCATGTGCCCGGGCGGCACCGTCGTCGCCGCGACATCGGAGGAGGGGCGGGTCGCGACCAACGGCATGAGCCAATATTCCCGCAGCGAGCGCAACGCCAATTCCGGGCTGGTGGTCGCGATCGACCCGGCGCGCGACTATCCGGGCGACCCGCTCGCGGGGTTGGCGCTGCAACGCCATTGGGAGGAGCGCGCCTATGTCGCCGGCGGGGCGAGCTATCGCGCGCCGGCGCAGCGGCTCGGCGACTTTCTGGCGGGGCGGCCGTCGACGACGCTGGGCAGCGTCGTCCCGTCGTACCGGCCGGGCGTCCAGCCGACCGACCTCGCGCTCTGCCTGCCCGACTTCGTGGTGGCGGCGATTCGCGAGGCGCTGCCGGTGTTCGGCCGTCAGATCCGCGGCTACGACCATCCCGACGTGGTGATGACCGGGGTGGAGACGCGCACCTCCTCACCGGTGCGTTTTACCCGCGGCGCGGATGGACAGAGCCTCAACACCGCCGGCCTGTTCCCGGCCGGCGAGGGCGCGGGCTATGCCGGCGGCATCCTGTCCGCCGCGGTCGACGGCATCAAGGTGGCGGAGGCGCTCGCCAGGAGCATCGGCGCGACGTGACCACGATCCTGTTCAACAAGCCCCATGGCGTGTTGAGCCAGTTCACCGACGCGCGCAGCCCGATCGCGCGGGCGACGCTGTCGGACTTCATCGACCTGCCGGGCGTCTATCCGGCCGGCCGGCTGGACCGCGACAGCGAGGGGCTGCTGCTGCTGACCGACGATGGCCGCCTGCAGGCGCGGATCGCCGACCCCGCATTCAAGCTGGCCAAGACCTATCTGGTCCAGGTCGAAGGCCTGCCGGACGAGGCGGTGCTGAACCAGCTGCGCGGCGGCGTCATGCTCGCCGATGGCCCGACCCGGCCGGCGGAGGTGGCCCTGATCGACGATCCGGGCCTGTGGCCGCGCGATCCGCCGATCCGGGTTCGCGCCAGCATCCCCGACCGCTGGCTGAAGCTGACCATCCGTGAGGGCCGCAACCGGCAGGTGCGCCGGATGACCGCCGCGGTCGGCCACCCGACGCTGCGGCTCGTGCGGTGGAGCGTCGGCGATTGGACGCTCGCCGATCTCGCACCGGGCCGGTGGCGACCGGCGTGACCTAGCCGCCGAGCTTCGCGCTCATCTGCTCGGCCATGGCGAGGTGCGACTGGATCACCGGCAGCGCTGCCGCCGCAGCCTGCCGAACCGCCGGCGCGTCGCCCGTCGCCGCATAAAGCTGCGTGGTCACCAGCGCCGAGCGGTGCGACAGCGCCTGTTGCCGCCAGTAACCCCGATCGAACTCCTGCCCGCGCAGGCTCTGCAGCGCCGCCAGGAACGGTGCCTGGCTCTCGCTGACCGCCATGGGCGGCGGCTTGAGCCCGGCGCTGGCGGTGGCGTCGCGCAGCGCCCGGCTGGTCTCGCCATGGTCGTGGATCATCTGCCGCGCAAAGGCGAGCACGTCCGGATCCTTGCTCTCGGCCAGCGCCGATTGCGCTTCCATGATCTCGAACGTATCGGACTCGCCCGCTGCCTGGACGTAATCGCGGGTCTGGCGCGATCCCGGCTCCTGCGCTGCCGCGGTGCCGGCGAGCAGCGCAGCGGCGATCGCGACGGTGCTCATCATGCCGATCCTCATGGCTGACCCTGCCCGCCGCCAGCCCCATAGATGTTGCCGGTGGTATAGCTGCCGTCATCCTCCGCCAGCCTGACGAAGATGCCGGCGAGCTCGGCCGGCTGGCCGGGGCGGCCCAATGCCGAGGTTGCGCCAAAGGTGACGAGCTTGCCCTGGCTGGCCCCGCCCGACACCTGCAGCGGTGTCCAGATCGGGCCGGGGGCGACGCCGTTGACGCGGATGCCCTTGGGGCCGAGCTGCTTGGCCAGCGACTTGACGTAATTCATCGTCGCCGCCTTGGTCTGCGCATAGACGTACAGGTCGGGATCGGGGTTATACGCCTGTTCCGACGTGGTGCCGATGATCGCCGAGCCGGGCTGCAGATGCGGCAACGCCGCCTTGATGATCCAGAACGGTGCGTAGATGTTGGTCTTCATCGTCCGGTCGAACTCGTCGTTGGTCACGTCGAGGATCGAGGGGATGGACTGCTGCCGCGCGGCGTTGCAAACCAGGATGTCGAGGCCGCCGAGCGCGCTGATGGCGCGGTCGACAAGCTGGCGGCAGAAGCCCTCGGTGCGGATGTCGCCGGGGATCGCTGCGGCCTTGCGTCCGGCGCGATGGATCAGGTCGACGACCTCGCGCGCGTCGGGCTCCTCCTCGGGCAGATAGTTGATTGCGACGTCGGCCCCCTCGCGCGCAAAGGCGATCGCGGCGGCGCGGCCCATGCCCGAATCGCCGCCGGTGACCAGCGCCATCCGCCCGCGCAGCCGGCC
>NZ_CAHJXA010000152.1 GCF_903644135.1 Sphingomonas bacterium
AACCGGCTCGCTGCCACCGACGGCGCGCTGACCGTCCCCCTTCTAGCCAAGGTGCGCTCGATGGCGAGGCCGGTGCCGGCGCGATTGCTGGACGACCGACTGGTGTTCGACTCGCCCGAGTACGGCGTCGCGCCGGGGCAGGCGGCAGTGCTGTACGATGGCGAGCGGGTGCTCGGCGGCGGCTGGATCGCCGCAACCGAGGCGGCCGCGCTCGCCGCCTAGGGCAGCAGGAACGTCCCCTCGATCACCGTCACGCACGCGCCGCCCAGCACCACCCGGTCACCCGCCAGCGTGCAGGTCAGCCGGCCGCCACGCGCGCTTGCTTGATAGGCGGTGAACCGTTGCTGCCCGAGGCGCTGTGCCCAATAGGGAACAATCACGGCGTGCGCCCCGCCGGTGACGGGATCCTCGTCGATGCCAAAGGCGGGGGTGAAGGCGCGGGTAACGATCGTGGTGTCGTCGCCGGGCGCGGTCAGGATGATGAGCAGTTCGCCTTCCGCTGCCAGCGCCCGCTGGTCCGGCCGGCAAGCACGCACCGCCGCTTCGTCCGCCACTACGATCACGGCATAGCCGCCGTCGCGCCACAGCGTCTCGGTCGTGCGCTCCTCCAGCCCAAGCGCGGCGACGATCGCCGGCAGCGGCCTCGGCTCGGGCCGCCACGCCGGCAGCGCCAGCCTGTAGCCGCCGCCATCGCGTTCCACCGACAGCAGCCCCGCCTTGCGCGTCCGGAATCGCACCCGATCGAGCGACGGATCGGCGGACAGCACGACATGGCCGCTCGCCAGCGTCGCATGGCCGCACAGCACTACCTCGGCGGTCGGCGTGAACCAGCGCAGCTCGAACTCCGCCTCGCCGCTATCGTCGGCGACGACAAAGGCGGTCTCGCTCAAGTTGTTCTCGGCGGCGATCGCCTGCAGCGTCGCGTCGTCGAGCCAGCGCGCCAGCGGCATCACCGCCGCCGGATTGCCAGCGAAGGGCGAGGACGCGAACGCATCGACCTGGGTGAACGATATGCGCATCGGCTAGGCGCGCTTGCCGAACCAGTGCGGCGTCACATCGGCCTCGACCAGCGGGTTGTCGGTGTCGACATGGCCCTCGGGATCGAGATGGATCAGCACCTCCACGCGCGGGAACGCGATCTTGAGGTTGCACTCGACCGCTTCGACCAGATCATGCGCCGCGCCGACCGACAGGTCGCGGTCGACCTCCATATGGAACTGCGCGAAGTCGTGGCTGCCGGCGCGCCGGGTGCGGAAATCGTGGATGCCCTTCAGGCCGTTCTGCCGCGCGGCGACGTCCAGGAACGCGGCGCGCTGGTCCTCCGACCATTCCTTGTCCATCAGCATGTCGACCGCGTGCGTCGACGCCTTGATCGCACCCCATGCCAGCCAGGCGGCGATGCCGATGCCGAACACCGGGTCGGCGCTGCGCACGCCCCAATAACGGTCGAGCACCAGCGCCAGGATGACGGCGACGTTGACGAGCAGGTCCGACTGGTAATGCACCTTGTCGGCCATGATCGCGACTGAGCCGGTCTGGCGGATGACGTGGCGCTGATAGGATAGCAGCGCCAACGTCGCGGCGATCGCGACCAGCGAGGCGACGATGCCCAAGCCGGCCTCGCCACCGCTGCCGCCACCGGTGCCGAACCGGCTCAGCGCGCGCCACGCGATCGCGATCGCCGAGGCGGTGATGAGCATCACCTGGAACAGCGCCGCCAGCGCTTCCGCCTTGCCGTGGCCGAAGCGGTGGTCGTTGTCGGCCGGCGTCGCCGCCAGCCGCACGCCGTACAGGGTGACGATGCTGGCGAGCAGGTCGAGGCCCGTGTCGGCCAGGCTGCCGAGCATCGCCACCGAACCCGACGCCCAGGCGGCATAGCCCTTGAGCAGCAGCAGCGTCGACGCCATCGCCACGCCGGCCAGCGCGGCGCGAACGGCATAGGGGATCGCGCGGCGGCGCTCCTCGCCTGTCATCGGGTGAGGGTCATGGATATAGCAGCCCTTCGCTCCAGTCCTCGCCGTTTCGGGTGAACAGCCGCCGCTCATGTAGCCGATGCGCGCGATCCTGCCAAAACTCGATCCGAAGCGGCGTCACGCGATAGCCGCCCCAGAAGGGCGGCCGCGGCACCGGGCCGCCCTCGAACCGCGCCCGCGCTTCCTCGACCCGTGCCTCAAAGGTCTCGCGGTCGGCCAACGGCCGCGACTGGTCAGACGCCCAGGCACCGAGCTGGGAGTCGCGGCCACGGCTGGCAAAATAGGCGTCCGACTCGGCGTCGCCGGCCAGGCTCACCGGCCCCTCGATACGGATCTGCCGGCGCAGCGACTTCCAGTGGAACAGCAACCCCGCCTGCATGTTCGCCGCCAGATCGCCCGCCTTGCGGCCCTCCCGATTGGTGTAGAACACGAACCCGTCGGGCCCATGCCCCTTGAGCAGCACCATCCGCACCGATGGCTGGCCGCCCGCATCGACGGTAGCGAGCGCCATCGCCTCCGGATCATTGGGCTCGCTCGCCTTGGCCTCGGCATACCAGGTGTCAAACAGGGTCATGGGATCGGTCATTGCGGGCATCCATAGCCTGTTTCTCGCCGGAACGGAACGAGTCCGCCGGCCGATGATTGACTCAGGCGATCGAATCGCTTCCGCAACAAGGTGTTCCCCATGCCCGCACGCGCCTATTGGCAAGGACAGATCAGGCTCGCGCTGGTGTCGATCCCGGTGGAAATCTATTCCGCCACCAAGTCGGGCGCGTCGGTCAGCTTCAAGCAGATCCACGAACCCAGCGGCAAGCCGGTCCATTACGAGAAGGTCGTCACCGGCATCGGCCCGGTCGACCCCGACGAGATCATGAAGGGCTATCAGGTCGAGAAGGGCGAGTATGTCCTGCTGCAGCAGGACGAGATCGATGCGGTGAAGCTGGAGTCGAAGAAGACGCTGGAGTTGACCCAATTCGTCGACGCGACCGACATCGATGTGATCTATTACGAGAAGCCCTATTTCGTCGTCCCCGCCGACGACCTGGCCGAGGAGGCGTTCATCGTCCTGCGCGAGGCGCTGAAGCGGACAAAGAAGGTCGGGCTCGGCCAGTTGGCGCTACGCGGCCGCGAATATGTCGTTAGCCTGAAGCCGTGCGGGCGCGGCATGGTGCTGGAGACGCTGCGTTATGCCGACGAGGTCAACAAGGCGTCCGGCTTCTTCCGCGACATCGGCGAGACCAAGCCCGACGAGGAGCTGCTCGACCTGGCCGAGGCGCTGATCGCCAAGAAGACCGGGGCGTTCGCGCCGCAGGAGTTCCACGACCGCTATGTCGACGCGCTCAAGGACCTGATCGAGCGCAAGCGCAAGGCCAAGGGCGGCAAGATCATCGAGGACAAGGATGACGGTGCCCCGGCCAAGAGCAGCAACGTCGTCGACCTGATGGCGGCGCTTAAGAAGTCGATGGAGAAGCCGGGTGCGACGGCCGCGGAGGCGGCCAACGACGCGGCACCCGCGAAGAAGCCGGCGGCGAAGCGCGTGGCCAAGGCGGCAGTGGCGGAGGAGCCGGCGGCGAAGAAGGCCCCAGCCAAACCGGCAGCGCGCAAGCGTGCGTGACCCCTCCCTCCGTCATGCCGGGCTCGTCCCGGCATCCAGAGTCACAAACGGTGCGCTGCGTGGCTCTGGACCCCGGCACAAGGCCGGGGTGACGGAGGTCCGTTAAATGCCCACCGACCCCCTCGCCCGCTACAACGCCAAGCGCGACTTCGCCCAGACAGCCGAGCCCGCCGGTACCCTCGCGCCCGGCCACGGCAACAGCTTCATCGTCCAGAAGCACGACGCCACCCGGCTGCACTGGGATTTCCGGCTGGAGGTCGATGGCGTGCTGAAGAGCTGGGCGGTGACGCGCGGCCCCAGCCTCGACCCTGACGAGAAGCGGCTGGCGGTGCGGACGGAGGACCACCCGCTGTCCTATGCCAGCTTCGAGGGGACGATCCCCAAGGGGCAATATGGCGGCGGCACGGTGATGCTGTGGGACCGCGGCACCTGGGCGCCGATCGCCGGCAAGAGCGCGGCCGACCTGAGCAAGGGCCACCTCCACTTCGTCCTCGACGGCGAGCGGATGAAGGGCGAGTGGATGCTGATCCGCCTCAAGCCGCGCGGCCACGAAAAGAACGAGAATTGGCTGCTGAGGAAGGTGACGGACGGCTTCGCCGGCGGCACCGACGCACTGGCCGAGGAGGCGCTGACCAGCGTCGCCACCGGCCGGACGATGGCGGAGATTGAGAGTGGGAAGGCGACCACCCTACCCTCTCCTCCATCGCCGCGAATGCGGGGACCCAGCTCCGCCGCTGGTGCCAAGCGCGACAGGCCCGCGCTGGGCTCCCGCCGTCGCGGGAGTGGCGGGAAGCAACGAGGGAGCGCCACGCCTCCCGCCTTCGCCGACCCCCAGCTCTGCACCCTGGTCGACGCCGTCCCCGCCGGCAGCGCCTGGATGCACGAGGTCAAATATGACGGCTACCGTGCCCTGGTCGCGGTCGGCGGCGGTCACGCCAAGGTCTATACGCGTTCCGGCCTCGACTGGACCGACAAGTTCGCCGCCATCGCCGAGGCGGCCGCCGCGCTGCCGGTCGCCTCGGCGCTGATCGACGGCGAGATCGTCGCCTTCAAGGACGGCCGGCCCGACTTCTCGACCCTCAAGGACGCGATCGCGTCGGGCGGCGCGATGACCTTCTTCGCCTTCGACCTGCTGAGCCTCGACGGCGACGACCTGACCGCCCTGCCCAACGTCGCCCGCAAGGAACGGCTGCGGCCGCTGATCCCGGCAGACAATGAGCGCCTGCAGTTCGCCGAACACATCGTCGGCGCGGGTGAGAAGCTGTTCGCGACGATGTGCGAGCAGGGGCTGGAGGGCGTCGTGTCCAAGCTCGCCGACGCGCCCTATCGCGGCGCGCGCAGCAAGGCATGGGTCAAGACCAAGTGCCTGCACCGGCAGGAGTTCGTGATCGTCGGCTGGACCCCGTCGGACAAGAAGCGCGGCTTCAAGGCGCTGCTGCTCGGCGCTCATGACGGCGGCGAGCTGCGCTATGCCGGCAAGGTCGGCACCGGCTTCTCCCATGCGCTGATGGACGAGCTGCGCGAGCGCCTCGATGCGCTCGCCGCACCCGAGCCGACCGTCGCGGCCCCGCGCGCGATGGTGCGCGGCGCGAAGTGGGTGCGCCCCGAGCTGGTGGCGGAGATCGCCTATGCCGAGGTCACCCCCGACAAGGTGCTGCGCCATGCCAGCTTCCTCGGTCTACGCGGCGACAAGCCGGCGAGCGAGGTAGTGGTCGAGACGCCCGAGCCGGTGCCGGCCGCGCCCGAGGTGCACGTCAAGGTCAGCAGCCGCGACCGCGTGATCTTCCCCGAAGCCCCGCCGGAAAAGGGCGTCACCAAGGGCGAGCTGGCCGACTATTACGCGGCCGTCGCGCCGATCATGCTGCCCTGGGTCGCCGCCCGCCCGGTCAGCCTGGTGCGCTGCCCGCAGGGGCGCGCCAAGCACTGCTTCTTCCAGAAGCACGACGCCGGCAGCTTCGGCGAGTGGGTCCATCAGGTGCCGATCCGCGAGAAGGACGGGTCGAGCGAGGATTATCTGTACGTCGAGGACGCCGATGGCTTGGTCGCCTGCGTCCAGATGGGGACGATCGAGTTCCATGGCTGGGGCTCGTCGGTCGCGCATCTGGAGGCACCCGACCGGCTGGTGATCGACCTCGACCCCGACGAGGGGCTGGGTTTCGAGGAGACCAAGCGCGCGGCCGAGTATGTCCGCGACCAGCTCGCCGAGCTGGGCCTCGTCTCCTTCCCGCTGCTGTCGGGAGGCAAGGGGGTGCATGTCGTCGTGCCGCTGACGCCGCGGGCGGAGTGGCCGGCGGTCAAGGACTTCGCCGACCGCTTCGCGCGGGCGTTGGCGACCGCCGAGCCCGAGCGCTTCGTGGCGGTGATGACCAAGGCCAAACGCAAGGGGCGCATCTTCATCGACTGGTTGCGCAACCAGCGCGGCTCCACCGCGATCATGCCCTATGCCGCCCGCGCCCGCCCCGGCGCGCCGGTCGCGGCACCGGTGTCGTGGAGCGAGCTGCGCGGCCTCGACACCGCGGCGCGCTGGTCGGTGCGCGACGCGGCGACGCTGATCGAGCGGGCGAACGGGCGCGGGCTGAAGGGCTGGGGCGTGGCGGACCAGGTGCTGCCGGACTTGTAGGTCCGTTCGCACCCGCCCCACGGGAGAAGCATGTTGCGCCGCACCGCGAAAGCGTAGAGCGTCGCGCGCTGATGGCCACCAGCCCCGCCCCCCTGTTCGATGCCGCCGTCCACGCCCGGCGCTGGGTCGCGGATTATTGCGCGTCGGCCGCGTCGGGCGACGTGCTGTGCGGCGAGACCGCGCCCGCCTGGACGGCGATGCTGGAGGAGCTGGCGGCGGTCGCCTCCGACGATCTGGGCCATGCGCGCGAGCGGGTGCAGCGCCACGCCGCCGACATCGGCACCGGCTTCCGCGTCGCCGGCGAGGCGGAGGAGCGGCCCTGGCCGCTGTCGCC
>NZ_CAHJXA010000153.1 GCF_903644135.1 Sphingomonas bacterium
ACGGCGCGGCGGCAGCCAAAGCGGGTCGGGCGGCTGATCGCCCGCTGATGGGTCCCTCGCGCCTCTTCATCCTGCGGCCGGTCGCTACCGCGCTGTTCATGGTCGCGATCGTGCTGGCCGGGCTGGTCGGTTTCCGCCTGCTGTCGCTGTCGGCGCTGCCGGAGGTCGATTACCCGACCATTCAGGTGACGACGCTCTATCCCGGCGGCTCGCCCGAGGTGATGAGCCAGACCGTCACCGCACCACTGGAGCGCCAGTTCGGGCAGATGCCGGGGCTGGCGCGGATGGAGTCGACCAGTTCGTCGGGCGCGTCGATCGTCACCTTGCAGTTCAACCTGTCCGAAAGCCTCGACGTCGCCGAGCAGGAGGTGCAGGCGGCGATCAACGCGAGCCAGGCGCTGCTCCCCGCGGACCTGCCCGCGCCGCCGGTGTATGCCAAGATCAACCCCGCCGACGCGCCGGTGCTGACGATCGCGATCAGTTCCGACACCATGCCGCTGACCCAGGTTCAGTCGATCGTCGACACCCGGCTGGCGCAGAAGATCGCGCAGATCAGCGGCGTCGGCCAGGTCGGCCTCGCCGGCGGGCAGAAGCCGGCGATGCGCATCCGCGCCGACACCCAGAAGCTCGCCAGCTATGGCCTGTCGCTGTCCCAGCTGCGGACCGCGATCACCGGGGCCAATGCCAACGCCGCCAAGGGCAGCTTCGACGGGCCCGCCCGGTCGTACCAGATCAACAGCAACGACCAGCTGGAGAGCGTCGACGACTATAACAACCTGATCGTGACGTACCTCAACGGCTCGCCGGTGCGGCTGAAGGACGTGGCGCAGGTGGTCGAGGGGGCGGAGAATGCGCGGTTGGGCGCGCTGGCGGGGCGGACGCCGGCAATCATCCTCAACGTCCAGCGCCAGCCCGGTGCCAACGTCATCGCCACCACCGATGCAATCAAGCGCCAGCTGCCCGAGCTTCTGAAGTCGCTGCCCGCCGGCCTGCACGCGCAGGTGCTCGCCGACCGCACCACCGGCATCCGCGCCTCGGTCGAGGATGTCGAGTTCGAGCTGGTGCTGGCGGTGATGCTGGTGGTGCTGGTGATCTTCTTCTTCCTCCACTCCGGCCGGGCGACGTTGGTGGCGGGGCTGGCGGTGCCGATCAGCCTGGTCGGCACGTTCGGCGTCATGTACCTGCTCGGCTACAGCCTCGACAATCTGTCGCTGATGGCGCTGACCATCGCCACCGGCTTCGTGGTCGATGACGCGATCGTGATGATCGAGAACATTCAGCGCCATATCGAGGACGGGATGAAGCCGTTCGCGGCGGCGTTGAAGGGCGCGGCGGAGATCGGTTTCACCATCATCTCGCTGACCGTCTCGCTGATCGCGGTGCTGATCCCGCTGCTGTTCATGGGCGACATTGTCGGCCGGCTGTTCCGCGAGTTCGCGGTAACGCTGGCGGTGACCATCCTCATCTCGGCGCTGGTGTCGCTGACGCTGACGCCGATGCTGTCGGCGCGCTGGCTCAAGGACGCGCATGACGAGCGCCCCAGCCGGATCGCCCAGCGCTCGGCCGCAGGGTTTGCCTGGCTGGAGGGGCATTATGAGCACGGCCTCGACTGGGTGCTGGCGCGGCGCTTCGCGACGCTAATGGTGGCGGTGGCGACGCTGGTGCTGACGGTGCTGCTCTACCTCGTCATCCCCAAGGGGCTGTTCCCGACCCAGGATACCGGCCAGCTCCAGGCGCGGCTGATCGCCACCACCGGCGTGTCCTACGCGAAGATGGCCGACCTGCAGGCGCAGGCGGCCGACGTCATCCTGCAGGACAAGGCGGTGGCGTCGCTGTCGGCCTATGTCGGCGTCGATGGCTCGAACAACGCCTCGCTCAACTCGGGGACGATGCTGATCAACCTGGCCGGCAGCCACGGCAATCAGGCAAGGCTGATGCAGCGGCTGACCGACGCGGTCGACCAGCGCATCCCGGGCGTGGTGCTGTACCTCCAGCCGACCCAGGACCTCACCATCGACGCGGAGAGCGGCCCGACGCAGTACCGTCTGTCGGTGCAGGGCTCCAACACCGCCGACGTCACCGCGGAATCAAAGCGGATCGTCGCGGCGTTGCGGCAGGTGTCGAAGGTCGCGCATGTTTCCTCGACCGCGGGCGCGACCGGACCGGCGGCGTACATCACCGTCAACCGCGACACCGCCGCGCGGCTCAACATCACCGCGTCGAGCGTCGACGACACGCTGTATTCCGCGTTCGGCCAGCGCATCGTCTCGACTATCTTCACCGAGACGACGCAGTATCGCGTCATCCTGGAGGCGGTGCCGGGGCTGGTCACCGATCCCGCCTCGCTCGGCCTGCTCCACCTGCCGGCGCAGGGCGGGGCGACGCCGCTCGGTGCGGTGGCGACGGTCAGGGAGGGCATCTCGCCCCTTGCAGTGACGCATGTCGGCCAGTTCCCGGCAGCGACCGTCAATTTCGATGCCGCCCCCGGCGTGTCGCTCGGCACCGCCACCGCGGCGATTCAGAAAGCGGTCGACAAGCTGTCGCTCAAGCCGGGCGTCACCATCACCTTCCTCGGTGCGTCAGGCGCGTTTGGCAATTCGCTCAACAACCAGCTCTACCTGATCCTGGCGGCGGTGATCTGCGTCTATATCGTGCTGGGCGTGCTCTATGAGAGCTTCATTCACCCGCTGACCATCCTGTCGACGCTGCCCTCGGCCGGTGCCGGCGCGCTGTTCGCGCTGTGGATCACCGGCCACGACCTCGACATCATCGGCATCATCGGCATCGTCCTCCTGATCGGCATCGTGAAGAAGAACGCGATCATGATGATCGACTTCGCCATCGCCGCCGAGCGTGACGAGGGGCTGGAGCCGGCCGCGGCGATCCGCCAGGCGGCGATCCTGCGCTTCCGGCCGATCCTGATGACGACGCTGGCGGCGCTGTTCGCGGCGGTGCCGCTGATGGTCGGCTTCGGCGAGGGTGCGGAGCTGCGCCGGCCCCTGGGCATCGCCATCTTCGGCGGGCTGATGGTCAGCCAGCTGCTGACGGTGTTCACGACGCCGATCGTCTATCTCTATTTCGATCGCGCGCAGCAGCGGCTGGCGCGGCGCGGCTGGGGCGTCAAGGCCAGCCCCGACATCGGTCCCGAGGCGGACGGCGCTGTCGCGGGCGCACACGCGTGAACCTTTCCGCGCCCTTCATCCGGCGGCCGATCGGCACTGTTCTGCTGACGATCGGCATCGCGCTGGCCGGCATCGCGGCGTTCCTGCACCTGCCGGTCGCGCCGCTGCCGCAGGTCGATTTCCCGGTCATCAGCGTTCAGGCGAGCCTCGCCGGGGCCAGCCCCGAGGTGATGGCGCAGAGCGTCGCCACCCCGCTCGAACGCCGCCTCGCCACCATCGCCGGGGTCAACGAGATGACCTCGTCCAGCTCGCTCGGCTCGACGCGGGTGATCCTCCAGTTCGACCTCGCCAAGAACATCGACACCGCCGCGCGCGAGGTGCAGGCGGCGATCAGCGCCAGCCGCGTCGACCTGCCGGCGACGCTCAAGCAGAACCCGACATATCGCAAGGTCAACCCCGCCGGTCAGCCGGTCATCACCCTGGCACTGACCAGCGATACCAAGACCGCCGGCCAGATCTATGACGCGGTGTCCAACATCGTCCAGCAGCACATGCTCCAGATCCAGGGCGTCGGCGACGTCGAGGTCGGCGGCGGCAGCCTGCCGGCGGTGCGGGTCGACGTCGATCCCTATCGGCTCAACTCCTACGGCATCGCCATGGAGGATGTGCGCGCCGCGATCGAAGCGGCCAACGCCAACCGTCCCAAGGGGCTGCTGCAGAGCCCGGTCACCGGCCGCGCCTGGCAGATCTACACCAACGCCGCCGGCCGCGTCGCGGGTGACTATCGCCCGCTGGTGATCGCCTGGCGCAACGGCGGCGCGGTGCGGTTGGGCGATATCGCCACCGTCAGCGACAGCGTCGCCGACCTGCGCACGCTCGGCCTCTACAACGGCAAGCGCGCGGTGGTGGTCAACATCACCCAGCAGCCCGACGCCAACCTGATCAAGATGGTCGACGCCATCCGCGCCGAGCTGCCGGCGTTGCGTGCGCAGATCCCCGCCGACATCAACATGGCGGTGGCGGTCGATCGCACCAGCAGCATCCGCGCCTCGATCCGCGAGATCGAGATCACCGTCGTCATCGCGCTGATCCTGGTCGTGCTGGTGGTGTTCGCGTTCCTGCGCGACGTGCGCTCGACGATGATCCCGGCGGTGGCGACGATCGTGTCGCTGCTCGGCACCTTCGGCATCATGTACCTGATCGGGTTCAGCCTCAACAACCTGTCGCTGATGGCGGTCACCGTCGCGACCGGCTTCGTCGTCGACGACGCGATCGTCGTGCTGGAGAACACCACCCGCCATCTGGAGGCGGGCATGGGCCGGTTCCAAGCAGCGCTGACCGGTGCGTCGGAAGTCGGCTTCACCGTCCTGTCGATCTCGATCAGCCTGGTCGCGGTGTTCATCCCGCTGCTGTTCCTCGGCGGCATCATCGGCCGGCTGTTCCGCGAGTTCTCGGTGACGCTGTCGGTGGCGGTGATGATCAGCCTCGTCCTGTCGCTCACCACCACGCCGATGCTGTGCGCCTGGTTCCTGCGCCCCAATACCTCGAACGAGCCGCCGCCGCAGGGCCGCGTCTCGCGGCTGCTGGAGCGCGGCTACAATCGCATGGAGCGCACCTATGCGCGCTCGCTCGACTGGGCGCTGGCGATGCGGCCGCTGGTGCTCTTGATGCTGCTCGCGGCGGTGTGCCTCACCGTCTATCTCTACGTCGCGGTACCCAAGGGCTTTTTCCCGCAACAGGAAAGCCCGCTGCTGATGGCGGGCGTGCGCGCCGACGAGAGCGTGTCGTTCCAGTCGATGCAGGGCAAGCTGCAGCAGGTGGTCGGCATCATCAAGCATGATCGCGCTGTGCAGAGCGTGGTCGGCTTCACCGGCGGCAGCCGCGCCGGCGGGGCGTTCATGATGGTCGCGCTGAAGCCGGTGCAGCAGCGCCCGGGCCAGCCGAGCAGCGTCGTGATCCAGCGACTGCAGCGCCGGCTGCAGCCGGTGACCGGCATCCGCCTGTTCCTGGTGCCGGTGCAGGACCTGCGCGCCGGCGGCCGGTCGGGCAATGCCACCTATCAATACACGCTGATGGCCGATTCGACCGCGGCGCTGAAGATCTGGGCGCAGAAGCTGACCAAGGCGATGGAGCAGAGCCCGGTCGTCACCAACGTCGACAGCGACCTTGCCGAGAACGGCGTCGAGAGCTTCGTGACAATCGACAAGGACGCCGCCAGCCGCATCGGCATCACCCCGACCGCGGTCGACAACGCGCTGTACGACGCGTTCGGCCAGCGCAACGTCGCCACCATCTATGAGGACATCAACCAGTATAGCGTCATCCTCGGCTGGACGCGGAATGCCACCAACGGGCCGCAGGACCTGCCCGACATCCGCGTGCCGATCGGTGCCGCCGGCCAGACCTCGGGCGCGGCGGCGACCACCAGCAGCGCCACCTCGACCGTGACCGGCACCAGCATCACCACCGCCACGCCGCTGGCATCCGGCGCGACCGTCACCGCCAGCACCGGCCAGTCGACCTCCAACGCCACCAGCTCGGTCTCGACCAACCCGGCGCTGCGCAGCGCGTCGACCGGGTCGGCGCTCAGCAACACCGCGCGGATGATGGTGCCGCTGCAATCGGTGGCGAGCATCGCCCAGGCCCCGACCGCGGCCAGCGTCAACCACCAGGGTACCGAGGTGGCGGCGACCATCTCGTTTGACCTCGCGCCTGGCCATTCGCTGTCGCAGGCCGCGACCGCGTTCAGCGAGGCGGAAGCGCGCATCGCGCTGCCCAACACCGTCCATGGAGGCTTTGCCGGCACCGCGCTCCAGTTCGCGCAAGGCCAGGGATCGCAGTCGCTGCTGATCCTCGCCGCGCTGGTGACGATCTACATCGTGCTGGGGATGCTGTACGAGAACCTGCTGCATCCGCTGACGGTGCTGTCGACGCTGCCCGCGGCCGGCGTCGGCGCGGTGCTGGCGCTGATGATCTTCGGGCTGGAGTTCGACGTGATCGCGCTGATCGGCGTGTTCCTCTTGATGGGACTGGTCAAGAAGAACGCGATCCTGATCATCGACTTCGCGCTTCATGCCGAGCGCGACCGCGGCCTCACCGCCCAGCAGGCAGCGCGTGAGGCGAGCCTGCTGCGCTTCCGCCCGATCCTGATGACGACGCTCGCCGCCGCGTTGGGCGCGCTGCCGCTGGCGATCGGCTTTGGCGAAGGCGCGGAGCTGCGCCGGCCGCTGGGTGTCGCGATCATCGGCGGGTTGATCGCGAGCCAGCTCCTGACCCTCATCACCACGCCTGTCGTCTATGTCGCGCTCGACGGGCTCGCCCAGCGCCGCCGCGCGCGCCAGGCGCGCCGCCGCG
>NZ_CAHJXA010000154.1 GCF_903644135.1 Sphingomonas bacterium
TGTCCTCGCGCCATGCGATGGTCGCCGAGCGCACGGTGCGCCCCGCAAGCCAGGCGCGGGCCGGCGCGACCCCGGCCGCCTCGCGCGAGTGCCAGGCGGCAAAGGCGGTCACGCCCGCCGTCCGCGCGTGCGTCGCCAGGTCGGCGGCCTGTGACAGGGTCGCCGCCGGCGGTTTCTCCAGCAGGACGTGCAGCCCGACGTCGATCGCCGCCGCCGCGATGGCGTGGCGGACGGCAGGCGGCGTGCAGATCGCCACCGCCTCGACCCGCGGCCCGTCGGCGAGCAGCCCGGCCAAGTCGCGATAGGCCGGGACGCCCTCGACGCCGGCGGACGGGTCGACCGTGGCAACGAGATCGAACGTCGGCTGCTCGGCGATCGCGGGCCGGTGCTGGTCCCGCGCGATCTTGCCAACACCGATCAATGCCAACTGAACCATTTGCCCTCCCATTTGTCTGATATATATGCTCGTATTCGGCACAAGGCGCGGTATCAAGCGTGCAGGCACGATGTCGCACAGTGCGGCAAGTGGGAGAGGAAGATGAAGCATCGCTGGCGGATCGCGCTTGCTATGGGCGCGGCGACGGCATGGGTGCCGGGCGGCACGGCCTGGGCGGCGGAGGCGCAACGCTCGACCTTCGGCACGCTGCCCGATGGACGTGCCGTGCCCGCGGCGACCCTGCGCAACGCGCACGGCGTATCGGTCCGGGTGATCGCATACGGGGCCGCGATCCAGTCGTTGCGGATGCCCGATCGTCGGGGACAGGTCGCCGACGTGGCGCTCGGCTACCGCACGCTGGCCGAGTATCTCGCCAAGCCGCAATATTTCGGTGCCACCGTCGGTCGCTACGCGAACCGCATCGCCGCCGGCCGGTACGCGGTCGACGGACGGCCCTTCCAGGCACCCGTCAACGACGGACCCAATTCGCTGCACGGCGGCGTCGCCGGCTTCGACAAGGTGCTGTGGACGGTCACCTCCGTCCGTTCGGGGCCGGTCGCCTCCGTCACGCTGCGCTATGTCAGTCGCGACGGCGACCAGGGCTATCCAGGTGCGCTGACGGTAGACGCCACCTACTCGCTCGACGAGCGGGACACGCTGACAATCGAATATTGCGCCACGACCGATCGGCTGACGATCGTGAACGTCACCAACCACAATTACTGGAACCTGTCGGGCGAGGGGTCCGCCGCCGGCGCGATGGGGACGAGCGTGACGATCCCCGCCGACCGCTACCTGCCGACCGACGCGCACGCGATCCCGACCGGCGAGTTGCGATCGGTCGCCGGCACGCCGTTCGACTTTCGCCAGCCCCACGCCGTGGGCGAGCGGGTGCGCGAGGGCGCAGACCAGCAGATCGGCTATGCGCGCGGCTACGACCATAATTGGGTGATCGGCGCGGAGGTGACGCCCGACCAGCACCTGATGGCGCGCGTGAGCGACCCCGCCTCCGGCCGCGGGTTCGAGCTGTGGTCCAACCAGCCGGGACTGCAATTCTACTCCGGCAATTTCCTCGACGCGACCTCGACCGGCAAGTCCGGCCACCTATACCGGGAGGGCGACGCGCTGGTGTTCGAGCCGCAGATCTTCCCGGACACGCCCAACCACCCCGCCTTCGGCTCCGCGCGGCTCGCCCCGGGCCAGGTCTATCGCAACGTGATGACGTACCGGCTGACGACCGGCGCGCCCGAGTGAACGGAGCCTCCATGATCCGCCGCACCTTCCTCGCGCTGGCCGCGGGTGCCGCCGCGCTCGCGCTGGGCACGGCACCCGCCCAGGCGCGCGATCGCTGGACGAGTGCCGAGGCGCAGCGCTGGTCGCGTGCGCAGCCCTGGCTGGTCGGGTCCAACTACATTCCCGCCACCGCCATCAACCAGCTGGAGATGTGGCAGGCGGACAGCTTCGATCCGGCGGCGATCGACCGGGAGCTGGGCTGGGCCGAGCAGCTCCACATGACCACGATGCGGGTGTTCCTCCACAATCTGTTGTGGGAGCAGGACGCACCCGGCTTCAAGCGCCGGATCGACGCGTTCCTGGCGATCGCCGCGCGGCATCACATCAAGCCGCTTTTCGTCCTGTTCGACAGCTGCTGGGACCCCAACCCGAAGCTGGGACCGCAGCGGCCGCCCATTCCCGGCGTCCACAATTCCGGCTGGGTGCAGGCACCGGGGGCGGCACGGCTGGCCGATCAAGCGCAATATCCCAAGCTTCAAGCCTATGTGACGGACGTGGTGGGCAGTTTCGCGCGCGATCCCCGCGTGCTCGGCTGGGACGTTTGGAACGAGCCCAACAATGGCGGCGGCGGCGACTATGGTGCCACGCCCGACAAGAAGGCGCTGATCGCCGGGCTGCTCGACCAGGTGTTCACCTGGGCAGAGGCGGCGAACCCGACCCAGCCGCTGACCAGCGGCGTGTGGATCGGGGATCATTGGGACCAGCAGGCCACGCTCGACCCGATCGAGCGTATCCAGGTGACCCGGTCGGACGTGATGAGCTTCCACGACTATAGCTGGCCCGAGAAGTTCGCCGAGCGCGCGCACCAGATGCTGAGCTACGGCCGGCCCGTGCTCTGCACCGAGTACATGGCGCGCGGTGCCGGCTCGACCTTCGACGGCGCGCTGCCGATCGGCAAGAAGCTGGGCATCGGCATGGTGAACTGGGGATTCGTCGACGGCAAGACGCAGACGCGCCTGCCGTGGGACAGCTGGAAGAAGCCATATACCGCCGACGAACCGCCGATCTGGTTCCACGAGGTGCTGCGCGCCGACGGTACGCCCTATCGCCCGGCCGAGACCGAGCTGATCCGCCGGCTGGCGACGGCGCCCAAGTACGTCGTCCCTGCGGCGGCGCAGCCGTGAGGGCTAGCCTGGTCGCCTCCACCCTCGTCGTGCTGGCGGGGCTGGCGCTCGCGGCGAGCACCGGCGCGCAGGAAGTGCGGTCGGTGTTCGCGGGGGCCGACCCCTTCGCGCTGTTCGCCGACGGGCGGATGTGGATCTATCCCACCGAGCGAGGCGACCGGCTGGAGAGCTGGTCCTCGCCGGATGAGAGCCACTGGACGCGCCAGGCGGACCTGCTGAAGGCGAGCGACGTCCGCTGGATCGGGGCCGACGGGGCCTCGCGCCATTATCTCTGGGCACCCGACATGCTGGCGGCGGACGGGCGCTACTACCTTTATTACTCGGTCGGCCCGCAGGACCCGACGCCGAGCCGGCTGGGCGTCGCCACCTGCGCCGGGCCTGCGGGGCCGTGCGTCGACAGCGGCAAGCCGCTTCTGACCGGCGGCCGTCAGTCGGCAGGCGGGCCGTTCGAGGCGATCGACCCGATGGCGTTCGTCGACCCGCGCTCGGGCCGGCGGCTGCTCTACGCCGGCGGCAGCGCGGGATCGCGGCTGCGGTTGTTCGAGCTCGCCCCCGACATGACCAGCATCGCCCGCGAGCTGCCCGTCGACCAGCCGCCGCTGTTCACCGAGGGCGTGTTCCTGCACGAGCGGAACGGCATCTATTATCTGTCATGGAGCCACGGTCGCTGGAACACCGCCGAATATTCCGTCCACTACGCGATGTCCGCGTCGCCGACCGGGCCCTGGAAGTACCGTGGCGCGATCCTCCAGAGCGACGCGCGCTACAAGGGGCCGGGCCACCACGCCTTTGTGCGTGATCCGGCGACGGGCGAATGGCTGATCGTCTATCATCGCTGGGAGGGCAAGCACGGCGACGGGCCGTACACCGACGACCGGCGGATAGCGATCCAGCCGATCCACTACGATCAAGACGGCCAGATCGCGCCGGTACGAATGAGCGACTGACCGGTCAGCCGGCGGCGGTCGCGCCCGCATCGGGCGAGGGATCGGCCTCGGGCGGGCCACGTCCGTTCTCCGCATCGTCGATCAACACCAGCACGTCGCCGATCAGCCCGCGCATCGCATCGCGCGCCGCATCGGCGTCGCCCGCCGCGATCGCGCGATTGACCGCGCCGTGATCGACCAGGCTGGCGGTGCGGCCCTTGATGCGGTTGGTGAAGCGGATGGAGGTGCGCAGCGCCGTCACCACCACGTCGCGGAACTGCGCGTAGAACGGGTTCTTGGACGCGCGCAGGATGGCGACGTGGAACTCGATATCGGCCTCCAGCGGGTCGTCCTCCCGCCGCTCGGCCGCCTCCATCCGCGACAGGCCCGCCGCGATCGACTCGAGGTCCGCCGCTTCGGCGAACCGCGCCGCCAGCGCCGCCGCCTCCGGCTCGATCGCGATGCGAAGCTGCGTGAAGTGGCGCAGCAGCTCCATCGAGAACCGCCGTTCGAGCAGCCAGCGCAGCACGTCGGCGTCGAACAGGTTCCACGCCCCCGCGGGCTGGACGGCCGTCCCCTGTCGCGGACGCGCGCTCAGCAGGCCCTTGGCCGTCAGCATCTTGACGGCTTCGCGCGTCACCGACCGGCTGACGCCGTGCAGCCGGGCGAGCTCCGCCTCCGTCGGGAAGCCGCTCTCGACATAGCGGCCCGTCACGATCGCACGTCCCAGGCTGTCGAGCATGCTGTAGGTGAGGTTGCGCCCGAGGGGAGAAGCATCGGAGGGCCGGTCGCGGAGGTCGGGCAGCTGCATCGGGAAACAGCTTGTGAAGCCGGACGTGCGTCTTGTCACTCTCCCGCGGACCGGCATTCGGCTGGACAGCCCAAATAAATAAGATAAATGACACAAACCGTCGGGCAGCAAGGTACGGCGGCGTCAGCCGCGAACCGCCGGTCAAGAGGATGCGGGAATGGGCTTGTCAGCCATCGATGTCGCGGTCGTGATCGTCTACGCAATCGGTATCTTCGGCCTGGCGCAGTGGGTCAGCCGCGAGAAGGCAGGCCACGCCAAGACCACTTCGGATTATTTCCTGGCCTCCAAGAACCTGCCGTGGTGGGCGATCGGCGCGTCGTTGATCGCGGCCAACATTTCGGCCGAGCAGATCGTCGGCATGTCGGGATCGGGCTACGCGATCGGCCTTGCGATCGCGTCCTACGAGTGGATGGCGGCGCTGACGCTGTTGATCGTCGGCAAGTTCTTCCTGCCCATCTTCCTGCGCAACGAGATCTACACGATGCCGCAGTTCCTGGAACGGCGGTACGGCCCCTCGATCCGCACGATCATGGCGGTGTTCTGGCTGGCGCTGTACGTCTTCGTGAACCTGACCAGCATCATCTGGCTCGGCTCGATCGCGGTCACCAAGGTTGCGGGGATCGACCAGACCCTCGCGCTGGTGATCCTGGGCGCGTTCGCGCTGCTGTACCAGATCAAGGGCGGGCTGAAGGCGGTGGCGCTGACCGACATCGTCCAGGTGACGCTGCTGGTGCTGGGCGGGCTGGTCGTGGCGTATCTGACGCTGACCCACATCGGCGCGGGCAGCATCGCCGGCGGCTGGCAGCGGCTGACGGCGACCGCGCCAGATCATTTCCACATGATCCTGCACCGCGGCGACCCGCACTATATGGACCTGCCGGGATTGAGCGTCCTGATCGGCGGGATGTGGATCGCGAACCTCAGCTATTGGGGCTTCAACCAGTACATCATCCAGCGCGCGCTGGCGGCCAGGAGCCTCGCCGAGGCGCAGCGCGGTGTGCTGTTCGCCGCCGCGCTGAAGCTGGTGATGCCCGTCATCATCGTGCTGCCGGGCATCGCCGCTGTCGTGCTGGCACCGTCGCTGCCCAAGCCGGACGAGGCCTATCCCACGATGATGCGCCTGCTGCCCACCGGATTGCTGGGCCTCGTCTTCGCGGCGCTGGTGGCGGCGATCGTCGCGTCCACCGCCTCCAAGATCAACTCGATCGCGACGATCTTCACGCTCGACCTGTATGCCAAGTTCCGCCGCCAGCCGACTCAGGCGGAAGACGGGCACGCCGCGGGAGGCGAGCGGCATCTGGTGCGCGTCGGCCGGATCACCGCCGTCGTCGCGATCGTCGTGGCGATCATCGCCGCGCGGCCGCTGGTCGGCAGCAGCGAGCAGGCATTCCAGTTCATCCAGGAGTTCACCGGCTTCTTCACCCCCGGCATCACCGTCATCTTCCTGCTCGGGCTGTTCTGGAAGCGCGCGAACGAGGCCGGCGCGATCGCGGCCGCGGTCGGTTCGGTCGTGCTGTCCTATCTCCTCAAGGTCGCCGCGCCGGGCCTACCGTTCATGGACCGGATGGGGCTGGTGTTCCTGCTCGTGCTCGCATTGGCGGCGGTGGTGTCGCTGGCGACGCCCGCTCGGGCGGGCGCGGACACGGTCGACACGCGCGAGGTCGGCTATGCGACCAGCACAGGCTTCAACGTCGGTGCCGTCGGCGTGGTGCTGGTCCTCGTCGCGCTCTACGCCACTTGGTGGTAGGGGCGTGCGCGAGCTGATCGCGGTCGATTGGGGGACCACTAACCGGCGCGTCTACGCGATCCTAGACGGAAAGGTCGTCGCGAGCGAGCGGGACGCGACCGGCGTCACCGCCGTGCCGGCCGGCGGCTTTGAGGCGGA
>NZ_CAHJXA010000155.1 GCF_903644135.1 Sphingomonas bacterium
CATAGGCCATCGCCCGGACCCGCGGCTTCCTGCTTTGGAGGATATCGTACACCTGCCGGTGCCCGATATCCTTCACACAACCCGACAAGACGGGTGCCAATCTAAGGACAGCGCACCCTTGCGCCGGTGGGGTGCGTTCATGTGCAACGGCTCGCTGCTGCCGTTCGTCAACATGCAGCCGGAGATAAGCTATGTCGCTCAAGAACCTCTTTGATGGTGCCGTGTCGACTGTGACCGGTCTCGCTCCCGACGCGCCCTCCTCGCCCGCCGCGCTGCGCGATCCGGTTCTTCGCCAAATCGACGAAGTGGAGGCTCGATGGTCGAGCGGAGAAGAGGGGATGGGGGACGGCTGGTACCATCAGGATGGTGATTACGTGGCGTTCACGCCGGTGCTCGCCAACGGCGCCACGCTGACGATCGATGGCCAGACGACCACGTTCGTTCCGGCCGACAAATTCGCGGATTTCCTGGTCAACCTGCGGGACCAGGTGACCGCCGGCGCTTTCGATCGCCAGATCGAGGCGGGGCTGCACGGCTCCGCCAACGTCAGCGGCCTCGCCCAGGTGGCGATGCCGGACCGCCGCGACGGTTCATCGGAGGAGGTACGGCAGGATCAGAGCGCCGAGCTGTCGGAGTCTCAGCGCGACGGGTCGACCGGAGGGCGGTGAGCCTGGTCATCGTCTGGCATGACGGCAGCTGCCCACTCTGCCGGTGCGAAATCGCATGAATGCGCCGCTTGGACATGGCCGTTTCGTCGACCGAGGTTGCCACCGGCGGCGCAATCGTTGCGCAGGCGACGAAAATAAATCGCGGTTGGCCGCCATCCCGGGAACGACGATGCGGGCGCATGGTTAAGGCCTTGCTCGACAGGATACGTCCATCGAGCGCCGCACGGGCGGCGTAAGGCCATCAGGCCAGACTCGCGAACAAGCCACGCCCGGTGGCCTCGCCGATATAATCGGCGGAGCTTTCACGTGGTGCACAGCGATGGTGAGCGGACGATTCCGCTCTACGAAGAGCAGATTGACATAGCGAAAGTCGAGGCGGTTACCGATCGCCTGCACGTGACGATGCATGTCGACGAACGCGCGGTGCTGGTCGAGGATACCGTCGAACGCGGCGAACTCACGATCGAGCGGATCGCTGTCGATCGCGCCGTCATCCACGCTCCCGAGCCACGCCAGGAGGGCGACACGCTGATCGTGTCCGTCGTCGAGGAGCGGCTTGTTGTCGAGAAGCGGCTGTTCGTCATCGAAGAGTTGCGCGTCACCCGCACCAGCATCACCGAACCCGTCGCAATTGCGGAGACGGTCCGCACAATGCGGGCAACGGTCGAGGGCGCCGACCTATCACCAGCAGCAGGAAACTAGACTATGGCCGATCCGAACAACACTCGAGGCGCGCCGCCGCGCGAGGTACATATCGAGAAGAAGAAGACCAACTGGCTTGCCTGGATCCTGCTCGGACTGGGCATCCTGGCGGCGCTGCTCGCGCTTGGACGCTGCAACCGGCACGACGATGTGGCGGTGGCGCCAGCGCCGACGGCGACGCCGACCACAGTCACACCGCCCGTCGCCGTAAAGCATGTTGCGCTGCCGGGCGGTCGCACCGTCGACCTCCAGCCGCAGACGCTGAACTACGACCTGCAGGCGTTCCTGGCCTCGGCGGCACCGGTACCGCGCACCTTCACCTTCGACAAGCTGAATTTCGACACCGCTTCCGCCGCCATCCGCGCCGACGATCAGTCGACGCTGAGCGCCTTGTCGGCAATCCTGGCGGCCTATCCCAAGGCGGTCGTCCGGCTGGTTGGCTATGCCGATGCCCGCGGGAGCGATGCCGCCAATGCCAAGCTCGGCGCCGATCGTGCCGCCGCCGTCGCCAAGGCGCTGACCGGTGCCGGCATCGCTGCGGATCGCATCACCACTGCGAGCGGCGGCGATGCCAATCCGGTTGCGAGCAATGCCACCGCTGGCGGCCAGTTCCAGAACCGCCGCACTGAGCTCGTCGTTACGAGCAAGTAAGCGTCCACCGATCCCCCAAGGAGAAGACCCATGACCCGTACCATCACCGCGCTGTTCGATCAGCGTGCCGACGCCGAAGCCGCCCAGAACCGCCTGGAGGCCGCGCATGTCGATGCCAGCCATATCAGCATCCACGACAAGGCGAGCCCCGGCTTTCACGCCGCCGGCAAGTCGACCACCCAGGACCCCGGCATGTGGGGATCGATCAAGAACGCGTTCCTGCCCGACGAGGATCGCCATACCTACGAGGAAGGCGTGCGCCGTGGTGGCTTCCTGCTAACCGCTGATGTCGGCGAGGAGCATGTCGATGCGGCGGTTAAGGTGCTGGAGGAGTCCGACAGCGTCGACGTCGATGACCGCTCGCAACAGTGGAAGTCGTCGGGTTGGGACCATGCTCCCGAGGCGGCGGCGGGGGTCGGCATCGGTGCCGAGGCTTATGGCTCGGATCGTGCCGTCGCCAGGACCGATGCCGAAGGCGAGCAGAGCATCCCGATTGTCGAGGAGCAGCTGATCGTCGGCAAGCGCGAGGTCGATCGCGGCGGCGCGCGGGTGCGGTCGTACGTCACGGAGACGCCGGTCCACGAGCAGGTTCGTCTGCGTGACGAGAAGATCAGCGTGCAGCGCCGCGCGGTCGACCGTCCTCTCACCGACGCCGACGACGCCTTCCGCGAGCGCACCATCGACGTGACCGCCACCGGCGAGGAAGCCGTGGTCGGCAAGACCGCCCGCGTCGTCGAGGAGGTGGTGGTGTCCAAGACGGCAGGCAGCCATGTCGAGGACATCAACGACACGGTGCGCCGTACCGAGGTCGAGATCGACGAAGACAAGGGCACCAGCGTCGATCCGTTGAATCGGCGCTGATTCACCACTGGCGTGCGGGAGACCGCACGCCAGTTCGGACCCACACAACACGCCCGCCGACCCGGCCATGAAGGAAGTGACGACGATGCTGCTGGAGTTCGGGACGGCGGGCAACACGGATGGTGGAGGCGGCAGCACGTCTGCCAGGGGCAAAGCGGAACAGCAGTTGATCGACCTGATCCAAGCCGCATTGCCAGAACTTACCATCCGATCTTCACGGCTCGACCAATCGGGCGGCGATCACCTGTTGCTCGTCGTCAATGACGAGCACGCCTTCCGCTTTCCTCGCGTGGGGATGCACGACATGCGGCTTGAGACCGAAGTGCTGCGCCAGCTTCGGAGGCGCTCGCCGGTAGCCATACCCGTCTTTGACCATACCGATCCCGCCGGCCGCTTCGCCGGCTACCGCTTCATCGACGGCGAGCCGCTGACAGCGTCCCGCTTTGCACGGCTGGACGACGCGGCGAGGAACGCCGTCCTCGACGATATCGCCCGCTTTCTCATTGCGCTCCACGATCTTTCTCAAGCCGAGGTCGGCTGGTCGGGCGAGTGGCCCGGCACTTGGACGGCCGCGCAGTTCGCGTACCGCGGCCTGTCCGGACGGTTGCCGCTGATCGCTCGCCACGCGCCGCAGCTCGCCGCGTCGGTCGAGAATTTTTACGCGGCCTACCGCCTCGATCATGCCGAGCGGGTGGCGATCATCCATGGCGATCTGGTTTGCGAGCATATCCTGCTCGACCGCAAGGAAGAGAGGCTAGCCGGGATCATCGACTTCGGTGACGTGGCCCTGGGTGATCCGGCCCAGGACCTGCTCGGACTATGGAGCTACGGCGCTGACGCGGTAGCGCGGGTGATCGAGCTCTACGATCCCCGCCGCGGCGATCCCGGCCTGCTGCGCCGATCGCGCAACCACTTCGTCCGCTACCGCCTCGATCGCCTGTTCGAGTCGCTATCCCTCGGCATTGTGTCCGAAACGCCGGCCACCATTGCCGCGATCGAGGCGCTGCTCACCCCTTCCACTCGCTACGACCAATGAACCTCAGGAGACGATAATGGACGAGCTCAACACAGATCGGCGGACGAACATCGCCGGCACTTCCACGCAAGCGCCGGACGCACCGTCAGGTGCAAGTAACCAGGCCCGAGACGTTGCAGCGTCGACCAGGGATGTGGCGAGCGGCGCTGCCGATCAGGCAGCATCACTCGCTGGTCAGGTCAAGGACAAGGCACTGTCCGCTGCATCTGACCAGAAGGCGAGTTTGGCTGACGGGATCGACGGGTTGGCTCAGGCCGTTCACAAATCCGGCGAGCAATTTGCCGGGCAGCAGGACTGGATCGCTCACGCGATCGAAAGCGGCGCTGCCGAACTAGGAGCATTGGCCACCTCACTGCGTGAGAACGATCTCGGCACTCTCTTCAGCCAAGTCAAATCGATCGCACAGCGCCAGCCGGCGCTGTTCATCGGTGCGTCGCTCGCCGCCGGTTTTGCGGTCGCGCGGCTTGGCAAGATCGTTGCCGCCGACGTGTCGCGCGACGACCTGCCGACGATGCCGGAGGTCGGTCATGGCGGGCGTTGATCACGGCGTGCACTCGATCGGCGAGATCGCTGGCGGCTTGGCCAGCGACGTGCAGGACCTCGTGCGGGGCGAGCTTGCGCTGGCTCGCGCCGAGTTCGACCACAAGCTCCACGGGCTTGTCATTGCGGCGATCTCCATCCTTGGCGGCGCGCTGGTTGCATTCGCCGGGCTGGTCGTGGTGCTGGAGGGTGGCGCCGCAGTGCTTGCCTTCTGGCTCCCGGCCTGGGCGTCGTTGCTCATCGTCGGCGTGGCGATCGTCGTCATTGGCGGCCTCGTCAGCCGCGCCGGCATCGCCCGGCTGTCGCTGAAGGCGGTCACGCCCGAGCGCAGCATCGCCAGCGTCCAGAAGGACGCGCGCATGATCAAGGAGCACACATGATGGACGAGCTTTCCGAAACGGATCGCATCGAGCAGGATCTGGCGCGCACCCGGGCGCGGATGGACAGTCGCCTGGGCGAGCTCCAGGATCACCTGACGCCCAAGCAGATGCTCAACGATGCCTTCGCTTACTTCCGTGGCGGCGATGGCGCCGACTTCACGAAGGACCTGGTCACGCGTGCAAGGGCTAACCCCCTACCGGTCGCGTTGACGGGGATCGGCATCGCCTGGTTGATGGCATCAGCTCAACATCCCGGTACGGAACCGCAGCCGAAGCCGGGCCATGACGACCTTGAGGCACGGCTGCGCTTTGCCGAAGGCAATGTTCACCGCTTCGATCATGACGATGATGACAGTCATGCGAGCCGTCTCGACGAGGCGCGCGGCAAGGTGCTGGGACTGACCCGGACGGCGACCGATACCGCGGCATCGTACTCTCAGCGGATCAAGGACGCTGCCGCTTCGGCATCCCAGAGCCTGCGAGAGAAGTCACACGACCTCTCTGCCGGCGCCAGCCAAGCGGCTCACAGCCTTCGCGACAGCGCCGGCCAGCATGGCACCGCTCTTCAGGAAAGTACCCGCAACATGACCCACTCGACCCGCAGTGCCTTCTCGTCCGTCACCTCCAACCCCTTCGCGTTGGGCGGCATCGCTGCTCTGGTCGGTCTGGTCGCAGGATCGCTGCTGCCGGTATCGGACGAGGAGAAACATGCACTGGCGTCGACCGCAACGAAACTACGTACAGCCGGCCGTGACCTTGCGCAGGATGTGGTCGACCGCGGCGGTCATGTCGCGACGGACACGTTGCAGGCGATCAAGGGGAGTGCCGACGCACACGGCCTAACCGGTGACCGGCCGGTCGACGAACTACTTGGCGACGCCAAGAGCGGCGACCTGCTCGGCCATGTCAAGCAAGTCGCGCAGGAGACGCTGCAGGCCGGCCGGGATAGCGCCCAGACGCATCTCGCCGGCAGCGGAAACGTCGGAGACGACAAGCAGCCGGGCTGATCCTGGGTTGTTAGTGGGCGTGCCGCCAGCTGATACGGCCGGCGGCACGCCCATAACCCATCGCGATGCGGGGCTGGCACTTCTGATCTCGGCCACGAGGTCGATCTCCTCGTGACGGCCGGACTCCGCGTGATGACGTCCGCGTGGATGGGCATGAGCACGTTCGAGGACGAGCTTCTTGGGCGTCGATTCGAGCCCGACGGCGACCCGTTTCTCGCCAAGACCTTCACGACCTGGATTGGCCGAAGTCGGCTTGCGCCATAGCGTGGAGTCGCAGCAGCGGCCTGAATGAACGGCAGGTTCCGGGACGTGAACCAGAGCTCCTGGCTGTCGGAAACTGGGTCTCATCGCCCTGCGCTCGCCAGGGTGGAGACGCTCCCGGATTTCGGGCATCGACTTAGGCTTGGAGCTCCTGCATCGCCGGCCAGTCCGAGTAGCCGACCGAGCCTCCGCCATACCAATATTGCTTCGGTGCGTCGGCAAGCGGAGCGCCAGTGCGCAGGCGATCAATGAGGTCGGGATTGGCGAGGAAGGGGCGACCGAAGCTGAACAGGTCGGCATCGCCGTTCGCGAGAGTCTCCTCGGC
>NZ_CAHJXA010000156.1 GCF_903644135.1 Sphingomonas bacterium
GATCGTCGCCTTCGTGCTCCTGCTGCTCGTGTGGGACCGGCGCGGGAAATCGCAATATGGCGAGGCCCGGTTCGCCAGCGAGCACGAGATCGAGGCGGCCGGACTGCGTGGCGGTAACGGCATCCTGCTCGGCAAGCTGCGGGGCCGGTTACTGACGACGGGGCCGGAAGCGCATGTCATGCTCGAAGCGCCGACCGGATCAGGCAAGGGCGTCGGCATCGTAATTCCCAACCTGCTCAATTGGCCCGGTTCCATCGTCAATCTCGACATGAAGCGGGAGAACTTCGCAAAGACGGCGGGCTTTCGCGCCCGGCACGGTCAGCGGGTGCATCTCTTTGATCCACTCGATCCCGACCGCGCGGCATCGCGCTACAACCCCTTGGCCTATATCGACCGGGGCGACGACGTGCTGGTCATCGACGAACTGCAGAAGGTTGCGGGTATGCTGTTCCCGCTCCCCGAACGCGGCGAAGCCTTTTGGGCGGAAGCGGCGCGGACCGCCTTCATCGGCGTCGGCGCCTACGTCGCCGCCACGCCGACCTTGCCGTTCACGATCGGGCAGCTCTACCGCGACATCACCGAGGGCGATCCGAAGACGCGCCTGCCGGCGCTGATCGAGGCGCGCGGGGCGGCAGGCACGCCGCTTTCCTCACCGTGCGTCACCGCGTTGACCGATTTCACCTCGGCGTCCGACAATACGTTCTCCGGGATCAAGCAGACCGTCACGACGAAGCTCGGCCTCTGGCTCAACCCGCACGTCGACTCCGCGACGTCGGCGAGCGACTTCGATCTCCGACGCCTGCGCACCGAGGCGATGACGATCTATCTCGGGGCGTCGCCCAACAATATCGATCGGGTGGCGCCGCTCTATAACCTGATCTTCCAGCAGCTCGTCGACCTGAACACCGACCCCACGATCGGCGAGTTCGACCCTTCCAGCCAGCACCGCGTGCTCGTGCTGCTCGACGAGTTCGCCCGGCTCGGCAAGGCGCCGGTCATCGTGTCGGCGATCTCCTATGTCCGCAGCTTCGGCCTCAATTTCCTGATCGTTGTCCAGACCCGCGCGCAGCTCCGCCGTCTCAACGGCGACGATGGTGCGGAGGAGCTTATCACCAACTGCGACGCCCAGGTCGTTTACACGCCGGGCAACCTCAAGGATGCCAAGGAGATTTCCGACCGCCTCGGCACGCATGGCTTGGCGGCACGCTCGAAAAGCCGCGCCCTCGGCTGGTTCGCGCGGACCAATAACAGTGTCTCGGAGTCGCAGCAGTCGCGCGCGCTGATGCTGCCCCAGGAGGTCGAGGTGATGCCGCTCACCGACGTCCTGATCTTCAAGCGCGGTATCCCGGCGATCCGCGCAACGAAGATCCTCTACTACAAGATGGCGGAGTTCGCCGGGCGGCTGCTTCCTCCGCCCAAGATCGCCGTCGCGGGCGCCGAGGCGCTTCCGCCGGTCGCGTGGAACGACAAAGTGCCGGTCGCTGCGGGTGCGCCCATCGTGCCGTCGATCGCATCGCACCTGAGCGATGCCCAGCTCGACGGCCTCGAGGAACTGCCGCTCGACGCGCTGCAATTCGATTCGGACACCGATCCGTTCGCCGCGATCGAGCGCGGCGACGATCCCGAAGAGGCGACGCGGCGTTGGATGATGGCAACCATCAACGGCCCCGATACCGGGCGCGTGATGGCCTGATGGAACCAGCCTGATGCCATCCAAGCGCGAATATCTGGCCGTTCCATACGATCAGCGCGACGCCGCACGCGCTGCCGGCGCCCGCTGGGACGCCACGGCGAAGTCTTGGTATATCGGCGAGCGCGCGGATCGCGAGGCGTTGGCGCGATGGTTGCCGAACGCCAGCGAACCGGAGTTCAAGCCGCGCGAGGAGTTCATGGAGGCGATGCACGAGCACGGCTTGCTCGTGATCGGCGCGCATCCGATCGGGGACGGCGAAACGCATCGCGTGCCGGTGGATGGCGACAAGGGCGATGCGCGGGGGCGTTACGCGCGGCCCTCCGGCCAATATGCGCTCCATCTCGATGGGCATCCGGCCGGCTTTCTGAAGAACTTCCGCAAGGCAACCTACGCCGCCTGGAAGAGCAGCGGCTTTCGCCTGCCGCCTGCGGAGATGGCGGCGCTGCGCGGCGAGGTCACGCAGCGGGAACAGGACCGTGCCGCCGATCGCGCGCGCGCGATCGAAGCTGCGGCGCTGCGCGTGCAACAGCGGGCCACCACGCTGCGTCCGCCAACGGCCGCAACCGGCTATATGAAGCGCAAAGGCATCGCGCCGACCATCGGCGCTCTGACCGACCAGGGCGGCATCACTACCTACCTTCCGGCGATCGACGTCGATGGCAAGCAATGGACGATGCAGACGATCCGGAGCGACGGCTTCAAGCTGTTCGAGGAGGACGGCCGCAAGGAAGGCACCTTCCATATCGTCGGTGGCGATCTGGAGGCGCTGGAGCGTGCGCGGCTGCTCGTCATGGCCGAAGGCTACGCCACGGCCGCCATCGTCGCTGTGGCGGCCCTACAGCCCGTCGTGGCGGCATTCGACGCCGGCAACCTCCTGCCCGTTGCGGTAGCGCTACGCGGCCGCTTTCCCGACAAGCCGATGCTGATCGCCGGCGACGACGATCGCGGCGTCGAGTTGAAGGAAGGCTATAACCCGGGACGCGACAAGGCCACCGCTGCCGCGGTGGCCGTGGAAGGGCTCGCGGTCTTTCCCGAGTTCGCCGCCGGGGAAGTCGAGGCCGATCCAAAGCGGTTTACCGATTTCAACGACCTGGCGACCGCCAGCGTGCGCGGCCGCGATGCCGTCTCGGACCAGATCACGGCCGCAATCGATCTGCTCGCACGAAAACACGCGGCAGCGGCCGATGGCGACATGAGAGAGGAAATCGAGATGGCCGACATCAAGCGTGACGACGACGTGACGCCCGCGAACGATCAACAGGGCGATCGCGATCGGACGATGGACGCCGCGGTCAGCCAAGCGCCCAACCGGATCGCGCTGTTCAACGGCGAGATAACGGCTCCGGCCGGCAGTGAAGCTTCCCCGTCAAAGACTCAACCCGCCAAAGAACCGCCCTCGCTCGATGCCGGCGATGTCCCGCCCGCGATAGCGGCGCGATACCTTGTCGAGACCTCACGCTGGACGGGCCGGCGCGGCTATTTCGAGGGTAGCACTTCTCCCGAGGCAGCGTTCCATGATCGCGGTGCGGCACTCGTGTCGCAGAGCGAGAGCCCTGCCGTCATTGCCGACATGGTGGCGATCGCGCAGCATCGCCGCTGGGACACGCTGGAGGTGGCAGGTTCGGACGCGTTCCGGCGCGAGGCATGGCTGCGCGCGCGAGAGGCTGGACTAACCGTCAACGGTTATCGCCCGACCGAGCGGGACGTCCAGGAAGCGACGCGACGGACGGGCCGCGTCGACACACCTGCGAATGACCGCTCCGAAGCTGCACCGCCGGGTCGACCGGTGCCGGTCGAAACCGAACCGGCAAGTCGCCAGTATTTGTCAGTGCCGTTCGCCGATAAGAACGCAGCCAGGCAGGCAGGCGCCAAATGGGACCGGGAGGCCAAATCCTGGTATGTCGATGGTGGTGACAAGTCTGCGGTGCAACGCTGGGTGCCGAGCGAAAAGCAAGCTCGGAACGAAAAAGTGATCGCGGCCGATCCGAACGCGCGCGCGCAACTTCGCGCGATCGAAGCCGTGGTGGGGGTCACCCTCGCCGACAACCCGGACGCGCAACGCAGATTGCTGGAAGCCGGGCGCGAAACGCTTGCCGAGCGCGTCACGCAGGACAAGGCGGTCAGCTCGCCCCAACTCCACGTGAGGGACACCGCGCGCGCGGCAGGTCCAGGCGCGGCGTCGGCCAAACCTGATGAACCGACGCTGCCGCTCCGGCGGCCGCCGGAGCGAACGCGAGGACGATGATGCGCCTGATCCTGATCCTGGCACTTGCCGCTTCCGGCGCAGCGGCGCTGGCTCCTTCGAAGGCGGCTGCGGGATCGGGTCGCCCCTACGACGGCCAACCATTCTCCTGCCCGGTCATCCGGGTACATGATGGCGATACTTTCACCTGCGCGAGCGGCGTGCGCATTCGGCTTCAGGCAATCGACGCGCCCGAGATCGGTCAGTGTCGCGGTCATGGCGGTCGGTGCGTGTCTGGCGATGGCTATGCGTCGCGGGACGCACTCCGCCGTCTGGCGCTTGGCCGAACGGCGCTCTGCCGACCGTCCGGCCGCTCCTACGATCGGATCGTAGCATTGTGCTCGGTAGGCGCGGTGGACCTGTCATGCGCGCAGATGCGGTCGGGCCAGGCCGTCGAGCGTTATGATCATCTGAGGTGCCGCTGAGCGGTGCCGATCGGCCTTCAAAGTTTGTCTGAACAAACTTCCGTGGTAAGGATCGCGGCATGAACGAGATGACCCGCCTGGCGCCCGCCGACACATCCGATCTTTGGCCGGTGATCGAAAAAGGTCTTGCGCGCGATGGCGAGTTCGCCGTGCGCGACCATCTCGCTGCGGGGTTTCCGGTCTATTACAGCGAGTCCGACACGCCTGCCGGCCTCCTCGTCAAAGAGCACCCCGACGGTCGGCGTGAACTGGTCCGCCACAACCGGAAAGCGGACGAAGTTATTCGTTCGCTTTGACGGGACGCTCGCAGCTATGGGTGTTCGCCGGGCCGAACGGCGCCGGCAAATCCACCCTTGCGGATCGCTTCGTGCGCGAGCGCATCCCGCTCGTAAATCCCGACAATATCGCACGCGACCTGCCGCGCACCGCTGACGGCGGCCTTGCCGAGCTTGCGGCCGGCAAGCTGGCGTTGAAGGAGCGCGCGGAGCGGATGCGCCTCGGCGAGACCTTCGCGTTCGAGACCACCTTGTCGGGGGGAACCGAGCTGAAGGCGATGCGAGACGCCAGGACGGCGGGCTACAAGGTCAACCTCGTCTATGTCGGCGTATCCGATCCCGCGATCTCGATGGCGCGCGTGTCGGAACGGGTGCGCCGGGGCGGGCATGATGTCGACGATCGCGCCGTCGTCCGCCGTTACGCCGCCAGCCTGGCCCAGCTCCCGAACGCGATGGCGCTCGCCGATCGGCCCTTCGTGTTCGACAATGGCGGACGCCGCCATCGTCTCCTCTTGGTGCGCGACGGCGAGCGCGTACGCCTCGCCAACCCGCTTCCCGAATGGGCCAATGCCGCGATCCCGGCCGAGCTGCGCCGCGATCCGCTGGAAGAACAGCGCGCCGATCGAAAGATGAACTTGATCGACAAGGTAGCGAACGCCACCCTTGTCGACCTGCCGGACGCGCGACGACGGATCGTCGATGAAGGCCGGGCCGCCCTTGACGAGCGGCTGGACCGGGGCAGGCCGATCAACCCCTCCGACTCCGCTGATCGGGGCGGTGCGGCCCCATTACGGACGCCGAAATCCGGCAAGGATCACGATCGATAGCGCCAGCGTGCGCTCCGGCTATCGTTCGCGGTCTTTTTCCGGGGTGCCGGGCCGGGTTGGTGTGGCACTGTCTTTGCCACCCCGGCCGCTGCGGCTGTCGTCCGGAGACTGCGGTCGCCTTCCCTCGTTGACAATCGCCTGGGCCTGCTCACGATCCCGAACGAGCGGTTGGGGCATCGACGCCACGAACGCCCGCGTCTGCCGGGCCAAGGCGAGATCCTCGGGTGCATCGCTCTGCTCCAGAAGCTCGGCGGCCTTCGCATAACCTTTTCGGACTTCGGCTTGCCGAACGATCGTCTGCACCTCCCAAGGTCGCGGCGCGGGCGGATTCTCCCGCGCCATCGCGGCGGCTGTCGTGCGCCCGGCCTGTATGACTTTCGGGAGGGGGCTGGTGGCGTCCGCCCGTTCGCGCGTCTTTCTGACGCTCGTCCGCTCGGCCTTCTGCACGATCCCGCGCGCCCTGCGGGGCGTCGCCTCGGCGTCGATCCCCCGCGCGCGCAGCTCGCGCGCGAACGCTTCCCGCCAGTTGGCGAGGTCGGCCTTGCGAGGGTTGAAGCGCACGCCCCCCTCTCCCCGCGCGGCGATGGTCAGATGGACGTGCGGATGTTCTTCATCGACATGGAGCGCCATCGCGTGCGGAAATTGCTCTAGCTCGACGCGGGCGAAGGCCCGGACGGATCGGTAAACGCCGTCCGGGTCGGTGCCGGGCGGCATCGAAAACACCATCGACACCGACGTCAGCGGCTCGCGGCGACGCGAGACCGCCTCCTCGTCCTCGGTCCATTCACGGGCAAGCTCGCGCAGCTCCGCGACATTCTCGATCGTCCGGCCGTCGCTCGTCTCGACATCGAGCTTGCCGTGCCGACCGATATATTCGAGGTGCGCCGCTGTATGCGAGCCGCCCCGTTGGCGGCCGGACACCTTCACCATCACCTCCGGCGCAAACCGGGTGATGCGATCGAGCCGCTG
>NZ_CAHJXA010000157.1 GCF_903644135.1 Sphingomonas bacterium
GATCGCGACCGTCTCGCGCGGCCGGTCGATGCGCGAGATGCCGGCCCCGGCGAGCACGCCGTCAAGGCCGTCGGGAGCCAGCCGCGCCGCCTCGGCGACCATCCAGGCGCGGCCGTCGGGCGTGCCTAGATCGGCGATGATGTCGGCATCGCGCAGGTCGACGCCGATCACCCGCTCCCCTGCGGCGATCAGGCGCTCGGCACTGGCCCGGCCGATGCCCGACGCCGAGCCGGTCAGGAGGAAGCTACGCTGCGTCATGCGCCGCCGCGATAGGCCGGGTCGCGCAGCACGGTGCGCAGCACCTTGCCGCCCGCATTGCGCGGCAGGTCGGCGACGAAGTCGATGCCGCGCGGCACCTTGTAGTTGGCCATGGTCTGGCGGCACCAGCCGATGATCGCGGCGGCATCGGCGGCCGCGCCCGGCCGCAGCACGACAAAGGCATGACCGACTTCGCCCAGCCGTACCTCGGGCACGCCGACCACCGCCGCCACCTCGATCGCCGGATGCGCCGCCATCAGCTTCTCGATCTCGGCGGGGTAGCAGTTGAAGCCACCGGAGATGTACATGTCCTTCTTACGGTCGGTGATCCGGAGGTAACCGGCCGCGTCGAGCGCGCCGACATCGCCGGTGTGGAGCCAGCCATCGGCATCGATCGCCTCGGTGGTGGCGGCGGGGTCCTCGAAATAGCCGAGCATCCGCCCGCGGCCGCGCACCAGGATTTCGCCGGTCTCGCCGGGACCTACCGTCTTCCCGGCATCGTCGACGCAGGTCAGCTCGACGCCGGGCAGCGCGAAGCCGCAGGTCTGCGCGATGGTGTCTGGCGGATCGCCCTGCGCGGTCATGGTGATCGCGCCGAACTCGGTCATGCCATAGCCGTTGACGACATTCTCCATGCCCAGCTCCGCGCGCATCCGCTCGACCAGCACCGGCGGCACCGGCGCGGCCCCGGTGACCGCGACCCGCAGCGACGAGAAGTCCCGCTTGCCGCCGGCCAGGTCCTGCAACAGCGACTGGTAGATGGTCGGCGGCCCTGGGATGAAGCTGACCCGCTCGGCCTCGATCAGCCGCGCCATCTCGGCGACGTCGAACACCGCCATCGGCAGCATCGTCGCCCCCCGCGTCAGGCAGGCGACCCAGCCCGCCTTGTAGCCGAAGGTGTGGAAGAACGGGTTGGCGATCAGGTAGCGGTCGTCCTCGCGCAGGTCGACGCGCACGGCCCAGGCGCGGAACAGCGGCACGACATTGCCATGGCTGTGCAGCACGCCCTTAGGGCTGCCGGTGGTGCCGCTGGTGAACATGATGTCGCACGCGTCGTCGGGCGTGACGGCGGCCTCGGCCATGTCCACCGCCGGATCGTCCGCGCCGCCGCCGCCGGCGGTGAACGCCGCCCAGCCGTCCGCCCCCTCCCCATCGATGCGCACCACGCCGCGCAGTTCCGGCAGCGCCTCGCCGGCGATCATCGCCGGATAATCGAAGCCCAGGAAGCGCTCGGTGCAGACCAGCAGCCTGGCATGGGACCGGCGCAGGATGTCACCTGCCTCGACGCCCTTCAGCCGGGTGTTGAGCGGGGTGATCGCCGCACCGGCGATGTGCGCGCCCAGCGCCGCCAGGATCCACTCGCGGCTGTTCGGGGCCCAGATCGCGACCACGTCGCCGCGACCGATGCCGCGCGCCAGATAGGCCGAGGCGACCGCGCGGGCGTCGTGGTAGAGCTCGGCGAAGGTCCAGCCGCGATCGCCGATGATCAGGCCGACCTTATCCCCCAGCCGCGCCGCGGTCGCCCGCGCCGCCGCCGGGATCGTCTCCGCCAGAGCTGCGCCGGACGACATCGTCAGGCACCCCGCGGTTCGCGTGGCAGGCCGAGCGCGCGTTCGGCGATGATGTTGCGCTGGATCTGGTCGGTGCCTGCGTAGATCGTGTCCGCTCGGCTCATCAGGTACAGTGTCGGCAGCGACGGCATCCGCTCCTCGTCCGCGCCGATCTCCCCCTCCTGGCCGAGCACGTCCATCGCCAGCTCGCCAAGGTCGCGGTGCCAACGCGACCAATAGAGCTTGTAGGTATAGGCCGCGCCCGACAGCGTGCCACCATCCTCTTCGGACAGCATCCGCAGCGCGTTGTAGCGCATGATCTTCAGCCCGGCATGTGCCCGCGCCAGCTTCTGGCGGGTGAGCGGGTCGTGCGCCTTGCCGTTCGCCCTGGCGGCGGCGATGATGTCGTCCAGCTCGTTGCGGAAGTGCATCTGCTGGGCGAGCGTCGAGACGCCGCGCTCATACCCCAGCAGCGCCATCGACACCGCCCAGCCATCGCCCTCCGCGCCGATCCGGTCGTCGGCGCTCGCGACGGCGTCGTCGAAGAACACCTCCGCGAACTCCGCCTCGCCGGTCATCTGCCGGATCGGGCGCGGCTTGACGCCGGGCTGGTCCATCTCGACCAGCAGGAACGACAGCCCCTTGGGACCGGCGCTGCCCGGCGTCGTGCGCGCGACGATGAAGCACCAGTCGGCGATCATGCCCATCGACGTCCAGACCTTCTGCCCGTCGATATGATAGCGGCCATTCTCCAGCCGCGCCCGCGTCTTGACGTTGGCGAGGTCCGATCCCGCGCCCGGCTCCGAATAGCCCTGGCACCAGATCGCCTCGCCGCTGGCGATCGCCGGCAGGAACCGCGCCTTCTGCTCGTCGCTGCCCAGCGCCAGCAGGGTCGGGCCGATCAGCTCGACGCCGAGATGGCCGACCCGCGGCGGCCCCTTGGCGCGGGCATATTCCTCCGCGAAGATCACCTGCTCGGCGATCGACGCACCGCGGCCGCCCCATTGCTCGGGCCAGCCGATCACGCTCCAGCGCGCCGCGCCCAGCGCCTGTTCCCAGGCGCGCCGCTCGGCGACGTTGTCGACTTGGTTGGTCTGGCCGCGGATCGACGCGAACGGGCCGGACAGCTGTGCGTTGAGCCAGGCGGCCGCTTCGGCGCGGAACGCGTGCAGCTCGGGGGCGAAGGCAAGCTGCATGGTCAGGCGACCTCGAACAGGCCGGCGGCCCCCATGCCGCCGGCGATGCACATCGACACGACGACATAACGGACGCCGCGCCGCTTGCCCTCGATCAGCGCGTGACCGACCAGGCGCGAGCCGGTCATGCCGAAGGGATGGCCGATGGCGATACCGCCGCCGTTGACGTTCAGCAGGTCGGGATCGATGTCGAGGAACCGCTGGCAATAGAGCGCCTGGCTGGCGAACGCCTCGTTGATCTCCCACAGGCCGATATCGGCCATGGTCAGGCCGGCGCGCTTCAAGAGCTTGGGGACGGCGAAGACCGGCCCGATACCCATCTCCTCCGCCCTGCAGCCCGCGACCTGGAAGCCGCGATAGACGCCGAGCACGGGCAGCCCCTCGCGCTGCGCGGTGGCGAGGTCCATCACCACCTGCATCGACGCACCGTCGGACAGTTGCGAGGCGTTGCCGGCGGTGACGTGCCGGCCTTCCTTGACCACCAGCCCGTCCTTGAACACCGGCTTCAGCGCGGCCAGCGCCTCATAGGTGGTGCCGGCGCGCACGCCCTCGTCGCGGGCGAGCGTCACCTGCTCGTGGCCGGTCTGGTTGCCGGCTTTGTCGAACAGCGCTCTTTGCACGGTGATCGGCACGATCTCGTCGTCGAACGCGCCGCTGGCCTGGCCGGCGGCGGCGCGCTGCTGGCTCTGCGCGGCGAAACGGTCCTGGTCCTCGCGGCTGACGCCATAGCGATCGGCGACGATCTCGGCGGTCTCGATCATCGCCATATAGGCGTGCGGGTCGCTTTGCTTGACGGCTTCCGACCGGTTGCGGAACGCCGGCAGGTGCGCGTTGAGGGTGAGCGAGATGCTTTCCATCCCGCCCGCCGCCGCGACGTCGATCTCGTCGGCGACGATACCACGCGCCGCCAGCGCGATCGCGGTCAGCCCGGAACCGCATTTGCGATCGAGGGTGAAGCCGGCCGTCTCGTCGGGCACGCGCGAGACATGGCTGGTCAGCCGGCCGAGATTATAACTCTGCGTCCCCCAATGATTGCCGACGCCCAGATAGATGTCGTCGATCCGCGCCGGATCGATGCCGGCGCGCGCGATCGCGGCGTCCAGCACATGGCCGGAGAGGACCGGTGCCTCGGTGTCGTTGAACGCGCCGCGGTACGCCTTGCCGACGCCGGTCCGGGCGGTCGCGATGATCGCCGCTTCACGCATGGTCGTTCTCCGGAAAATAGCGGCTGATCGTCTCGACGACGCAGGCGGGCTTGTCCTGGCCCGCGATCTCCACCGTCACGCGCACCACGCACTGGATCGCGGCACCGACCGGCTCGGCGGCGATGATCTCGCCCGTGCCGCGCAGCTGCGATCCCACCGGGACGGGCGAGAGGAAGCGCAGCCGGTTGCTGCCAACGTTGATCCCGGCCGCGACGCCGCGAACCTCCATCATCTGCGGCAGGAACAGGTTGACGAGGCTGAGCGTCAGATAGCCGTGCGCGATGGTGGTGCCGAACAGTCCGGCGCGGGCGCGGGCCGGATCGACGTGGATCCACTGGAGGTCGCCGGTCACGCGGCCGAAATCGTCGATGCGGTCCTGCTCGATCGTCAGCCAGTCGCTGGCGTCGAGGATCGTCCCCACCTTGCCGAGCAGGTCGCGCGGGGAGGAGAAGACGACGGCCATCCGCTCAGGCCCGCTGGCTGGAGACCGGGACGATCTCGCCGGTCATGTAGGAGGACAGGTCGGACGCGAGGAACAGCATGACGTTGGCGATCTCCCACACCTCTGCCGGCCGGCCGAACGCCTCCTGCGCGACCAGCCGGTCGAGCGTCTCCTGCGTCGTTGCCTTGGCCAGGAACGGGTGCATGGCGAGGCTTGGCGCGACCGCGTTGATGCGCACGCCATGCTCGGCCGCCTCGACCGCGGCGCAGCGGGTGAAGGCCATCACCCCGGCCTTGGCGGCGGCATAATGCGCCTGCCCCCGCTGCGCGCGCCAGCCGAGCACGGAGGCGTTGTTGACCATCACACCGGCCTTCGCCGCGTACATCGCCGGCAGAAAGGCGCGGGTCATGCGGAACAGGCTGGTCAGCGTGACGTCGATCACCCGGCTCCATTGCTCGTCGGTCATGTCGACGATCGCCGCCTCGCCGCCGAGCCCGGCGTTGTTGATCAGCACGTCCACCCGCCCAAGCGTGGCGAGCGCAGCGTCGCGAAGCGCCTGCACCTGCGCCTCGCTGGTCACGTCGCAGACACAGGTCGCCGGCCGGGCACCGACCTTTTCTGCAATGCGCTCGGCCGCCTCACCCAGCCGGCGCTCGTGCACGTCGCTGATCAGCAGCGTCGCGCCCTCCTCGGCGGCGCGCTGCGCGGCGGAGAAGCCGATGCCGGTGCCGGCGGCGGCGGTCACCCCCACCGTCTTGCCCTTGAGGAGGCCGCGCGGCTCCGGATAGGCGGGGATCATGCGGGGTCCTCAAGGATAAGCCGGGCCAGCGCCTCGCGATGCTGCTCGGGCGTGCCGAGCCAAGTCGAGGTCGCGCGGGCGCGCTTGAAATAGAGGTGGGCGTGATGCTCCCAGGTGAAGCCGATACCGCCGTGGAGCTGGATCGCCTCGCCCGAGCAATGGAGGAAACACTCCGCCGCCCAGCTCTGCGCGACATGACAAGCCTCGGCGAGCTCGCCCGCATCCTCGTCGATCGCGGCGGCGGCGTAGAAGGCGGCGGAGCGCGACGCCTCGATCATCACCATCATGTCGGCCAGCATATGCTTATAGGCCTGGAACGACCCGATCGCCCGGCCGAACTGGACGCGCTGCCGCGCATATTCGACCGTCGCGTCGAGGCAGTGCTGCGCGCCGCCGGTCTGCTCTGCCGCGAGCAGGCCCGCGCCGATCGCCAACACCCGCCGGATCGCCGCGCCTGCGCCGCCGAGCGATCCCAGGATCGCGCCGTCCGGCACCGCGCAGTCGAAGACCAGCCTCGCAAAGCGGCGCGTGCGGTCGAGCGTCGGCAGCGGCTGCACCGTTAGGCCGGGCGTGCCGGCCGGCAGCGCGACCAGGCTGTCATCGGCGGTGGCGACGACGATCAGGTCGGCGACATGGCCGAAGGTCACGAAATCCGCCACCCCAGTCAGACGACCCTCGGCCAGGGTCGGACGGTTCGCGGTGCCGGCGAAGCTCGCCTTGCACGTCCCCGCCGCCAGCGGCGGCAGCAGGGATGCCCGTTGCGCCTCATCGCCTGCCGCCAGCACCGCCTGCACCGCCAGCACCGCAGTCTCGAAGAACGGCACCGCGGCGAGCGTGCGACCGGTCTCCTCCAGCACCAGCGCCATCTCCACCGCGCCCAGCCCCGCGCCGCCATGCGCGTCGGGCACCATCAGCCCGGCGAACCCCATCTCACCGGTAAGGCGATCCCACAGCGCGGCGTCG
>NZ_CAHJXA010000158.1 GCF_903644135.1 Sphingomonas bacterium
CTGCCGGCGCGAGGGGAGCCCCCTCCCCGGTCGGCGGCAGGCCGCCGAGCAGCGCCGCGCCGCTCGCCATCATCGCCCGCTGCGCCTCGAACAGCGCGTCGATCCACGGCTCGGCAGAATTGGGGGACGGGGCGGTGGGATCGGTCATGGCTTCCTCGCTGCAGCTCTACCGCTGCGATGGCGGAAAGGATAGGATGGACTCGAAAGGCCACGCCCATGTCCGACGACGATTTCTACCGCATCAAGCGCCTGCCCCCGTATGTCATCGCCGAGGTCAACGGCATGAGGGCGGCGGCGCGCGCGGGCGGCGAGGACATCATCGACCTGGGCATGGGCAACCCCGACCTGCCGCCGCCGCCGCACGTCATCGACAAGCTGGTCGAGGTGGCGAGGAAGCCCGACGCGCACGGCTATTCGCAGTCCAAGGGCATCCCCGGCCTGCGCCGCGCCCAGGCGAACTATTACGGCCGCCGCTTCGGCGTCGACCTCGATCCCGAGACCGAGGTAGTGGTGACAATGGGATCGAAGGAGGGGCTGGCCAGCCTCGCCACCGCGATCACCGCGCCGGGCGACGTCGTGCTCGCGCCCAACCCGTCTTATCCCATCCACACCTTCGGCTTCATCATCGCCGGCGCGACCATCCGCGCGGTGCCGACGACGCCGGACGAGGCCTATTTCGAGAGCCTGGAGCGGGCGATCGCCTTCACCGTGCCGCGGCCGTCGGTGCTGGTGGTCAACTATCCCTCCAACCCCACCGCCGAGACGGTCGACCTTGCTTTCTACGAGCGGCTGGTCGCCTGGGCGAAGGACAACAAGGTCTGGATCGTCAGCGATCTCGCCTATTCGGAGCTGTATTTCGACGGCAAGCCGACCGTCTCGATCCTCCAGGTGCCGGGTGCCAAGGACGTCGCGGTCGAGTTTACGTCATTGAGCAAGACCTATTCCATGGCCGGTTGGCGAATGGGTTTTGCGGTCGGCAACCGCAAGCTTGTCGCGGCGATGACGCGGGTGAAGTCGTACCTCGACTATGGCGCGTTCACGCCGATCCAGGCCGCCGCCTGCGCCGCGCTCAACGGCCCGCAGGACATCGTCGAGCGCAACCGCCAGCTCTACCACAAGCGCCGCGACGTGCTGGTCGAGAGCTTCGCGCGGGCGGGGTGGGACATCCCCTCGCCAGCCGCGTCGATGTTCGCCTGGGCCCCGCTGCCGCCGGCGCTGCGCCACATAGGCAGCCTTGAGTTCTCAAAACAATTGCTCACCCACGCCCAGGTCGCGGTCGCGCCGGGGGTCGGCTATGGCGAGAACGGCGAGGGTTTTGTCAGGATCGCGATGGTCGAGAACGAACAGCGGCTGCGCCAGGCGGCGAGGAACGTGAAGCGTTACCTCGCCTCGATGGGCGTCAACACGCCCGCGCGCAACGCCGGCTGAGCCGTTGCGCGCGCGGTCCCGTCCGGTCGCGTGACGATCAACCCGCTCTATTCCGTCGCCGGGGTGCTGGTAGGGCTGCTGGTCGGGCTGACCGGGGTCGGCGGCGGCTCGCTGATGACGCCGATCCTGGTGCTGGCGTTCGGCTTCCACCCCGCCACCGCGGTCGGCACCGACCTGCTCTACGCCGCCGCGACCAAGACGGTCGGTACCGCCGTCCATGGCTGGCGCGGCAGCGTCGACTGGCGCGTGGTCGGCCGCCTCGCCGCCGGCAGTATGCCGGCGACGCTCGTCACGCTGCTGGCGCTCGGTCATGCCGGCGAGGGATCGAGCGCGACCAGCCATGTGATTACCGTAGCGCTCGGCGCGGTGCTGGTGCTGACCGCCGTGGCGACGCTGTTCCGGCGGCGGCTGGTCGACTGGCTGACGGTGCGGCTGGGCAGCGCCGAGGGCGAGCGGCTGACCGGGCTGACGGTCCTGCTCGGCGCGGTGCTGGGGGTGCTGGTGTCGCTGACCTCGGTGGGCGCGGGCGCGCTGGGGATGACCGCGCTGCTGGTGCTTTATCCGCGGCTGCCGCTCAGCCGGCTGGTGGGGTCGGACATCGCCCATGCGGTGCCGCTGACGCTGGTGGCGGGGATCGGCCACTGGGCGCTGGGGTCGGTCAACGTGGCGCTACTGGGATCGCTGCTGATCGGCTCGGTCCCCGGCATCATCGTCGGCAGCCTGATCGCCACGCGGGTGCGCGACGGCGTGCTGAGCCCGATCCTGGCGACGACGCTGGCGGTGGTGGGGGTCAAGCTGCTGGTGTGAACGGCCGCACTTGACGATTGCGCCTTACTCCAGCTCCAGGATCACCTGATCCACCGCCAGGCTTTCCCCCGCCTGCGCCTCGACACTCTTTACCCGCCCGGTCTTCTGGCTCCTGAGGATGTTCTCCATCTTCATCGCCTCGACCACCGCCAGCGGCTGCCCCGCCTCGACCGCGTCGCCCGCCGTGACGTCGAGCCGCACCAGCAGCCCCGGCATCGGTGCCAGGACGAAGCGCGACAGGTCGGGCGGCACCTTCTCGATGAGGTGGCGCGCATAGTCGGCGATGTGCGCCGGCAGCACCCGCGCCATGTGGCTCGCGCCGCGGGTGGCGAGGCGGAAGCCGGTGCGGGTGCGCTCGATCCGCACCGTCAGCGGTTCGTCGGCGATCTCCGCCTCGATCAGCCGATCGCCGGGAGTATATTCCAGCGCCAGGTCGAGCGGCTCACCATCCACGACCAGCTCACCATCGGCGATCAGCACCTGATGGGCGGCGTCGCCGATCCGCACCACCCACGCGCCGGGCGGCTGTAGTCGGTTGCCGAGCTGCCCGTCGCTGCGCCGCGCGCGGTCGGCTTTCGCCGTCGCCGCGAAGCCGGCGATGCCGGCGAGGCTGCGGATCAGCTCCGCCGACGCCGGCGCGCCGTGGAAGCCGTCCGAATACTCCTCGGCGATGAAGCCGGTAGTGATGTTGCCTGAGCGGAAGCGCGGGTGCTGCATTAGCGCCGACAGGAAATCGAGGTTGGTCCCCGGCCCCTCGATCACGAACGCGTCGAGCGCCGCCACCTGGCGATCGATCGCCGCCGCGCGGGTCGGGGCCCAGGTGACGAGCTTGGCGATCATCGGATCGTAGAACATCGACACCTCGCCGCCCGCCGCGACGCCGTCGTCGACGCGGGTATAGGCGTCCTCGCCCCGGCCCAGCGGCTCTTGGCGCGCCGCGGCCTCAGGCGGCGCGTAGCGCACCAGCCGGCCGATGCTCGGCAGGAAGCCACGATATGGATCTTCGGCATAGACCCGGTTCTCGACCGCCCAGCCGTTCAGCGCGACGTCGTCCTGCGCGAAACCCAGCGGCTCGCCTGCCGCGACGCGGATCATCTGTTCGACCAGGTCGAGCCCGGTGATCGCCTCGGTCACCGGGTGTTCCACCTGCAGCCGGGTGTTCATCTCCAGGAAGTAGAACCCCTGGCCATTGGTGTCCGCGCCCGACACGATCAGCTCGACCGTCCCCGCGCTGTAATAGCCGACCGCCTTGGCCAGCGCGACCGCCTGCTCGCCCATCGCACGGCGCATGTCGGGCGTGACGAACGGCGACGGCGCTTCCTCGACCACCTTCTGGTGGCGGCGCTGGATCGAGCATTCGCGCTCGCCGAGGTAGAGGACGTTGCCGTGCTGGTCGCCGAGCAGCTGGATTTCGATGTGGCGCGGCGATTCGATGAACTTCTCGATGAAGACGCGGTCGTCGCCGAAGCTCGCCAGCCCCTCGCGCTTGGTCGCCTCGAACCCCTCGCGCACGTCCTGCTCGCTGTACGCGAGGCGCATCCCCTTGCCGCCGCCGCCGGCCGAGGCTTTCATCATCACCGGATAGCCGATGTCGCTCGCGATCCGCACCGCCTCGTCGGTGTCGGCGATCTCGCCCAGGAAGCCGGGGACGACGTTGACGCCGGCGGCCTTGGCGAGCTTCTTCGATTCGATCTTGTCGCCCATCGCCGCGATCGCGTTGGGGGGAGGCCCGCGCGAAACTCTCGCGCTCGGACAGGAAGCCGTAGCCGGGGTGGATGCAGTCGGCACCGGTTTCGCGCGCGGCGAGCAGGATCAGCTCAGGCTTGAGGTAGCTCTCGGCGGCGGGCGCGGGGCCCAGGCGGACGCTCTCGTCGGCCATCAGGACGTGGGGGCTGCGCGCGTCGGCGTCCGAATAGACCGCGACGGTCTTCAGCCCCATGCGCTTGGCGGTGCGGAACACCCGGCACGCGATCTCGCCGCGATTGGCGACCAGGATTTTGGTGAACATGCTACTTATCCCAGAATAGTTTGCCACCAAGGCAATTGTGTATCTTCTATGTTGATCAGCAAACCGTTGTTCGGTCCTTGGCCAAGCGTCATATGCAGACGATTGCCGCGTGACGACGACCACGCCCATTCACCTGACGGGGATACCGAATATCCAGCGAAACTCGATAGAGCTGCTTTGGCAGCGCCGGTCGACGGAGCAATCCTGCCGTCGATAGCAACAGAACACGTCCAAACACGGCCTGTTACCGGCTGGCCGCGTATTAGCTCGAGATAGGGAAGCTGCCAAACGTCTAGCGAAAGCTGATTGCTGGGATTGGCGGTTTGCTTTCGAACTGCCGGCCATCCGCTTGCCTTCAGTATAGCCTCAAATCTATTTAAATCTGTTACCGCACCAACACACTGCTGCCGTACAAAGCGCGCAAGCTTCAGGGCATTGCCCGAACGATCGGTGATCGATAAGCGATCGGTCGATCCTTTCTGATCTTTCGGCGAAGAAGCGCCTAGAATAACCAAGACCGCCAGTACTAGCTCTGGATGCCTCACTCCGCCGCCACCCGCATCGGCTCCTCGCCCGCCATCGGCCGCACGCCCAGCTTCGCGAACAGCGCCGCATCGGCGTCGTCGCCGCAGTTGCCGGCGGTGAGCAGCTTGTCGCCGGTGAAGATCGAGTTCGCTCCCGCCAGGAAGCACAGCGCCTGCGTCGCCTCTCCCATCGACTCGCGTCCGGCCGACAGGCGCACCATGCTCAGCGGCATCGTGATCCGCGCGACCGCCACCGTCCGCACGAACTCGATATCGTCGATCTTCGCCAGCGGCGTGTCGGCGAGCATGTCACCCAGCACCGTTCCCTTGACCGGCACCAGCGCGTTGACCGGCACGCTCTCGGGATGGCGCGGCAGCGTCGCGAGCGCATGGACGAAGCCGACCCGGTCCTCGCGCGTCTCGCCCATGCCGACGATGCCGCCGCAACACACGTTGATCCCCGCCTCGCGCACCGTCGCCAATGTATCGAGCCGGTCTTTAAACGTCCGCGTGGTGATGACCTCGCCATAACGCTCGGGCGAGGTATCGATATTGTGGTTATAGTAGTCGAGCCCCGCCACCGCCAGCCGCCGCGCCTGGTGAGGCTCCAGCATCCCCAGCGTCATGCAGGTCTCCAGCCCCATGCCGCGCACGCCCTCGACCATCGCGACGATCGCGTCCATGTCGCGGTCCTTGGGGTTGCGCCATGCCGCGCCCATGCAGAAGCGCTGCGAGCCCGCATCCTTGGCCTGCGCCGCCGCCTGGAGCACGGCGCGCACGTCCATCAGCCTGGTCGCCTTGACGCCGCTATCGGCCGAGGCCGACTGCGAGCAATATCCGCAGTCCTCCGGGCAGCCGCCGGTCTTGATCGACAGCAAAGTGCACAGCTGCACCTCGCCCGCCGCATGGTGCGCCCGGTGCACCTCCGCAGCGCGGAAAACCAGGTCGGTGAAGGGCAGGTCGAACAGCGCGGCGATCTCCGCGCGGGTCCAGTCGGTGCGCACGCCCGTTGCGGGGCGGTCGAGCAGGTCGGTCGTCATTCGGCTGCTTCCTTTTGCGGAGCCATGTTGTGGCCGAGCAGGCGCAGCACCTCCTCCGCCGCCTGGATCAGGTTGGTGCCCGGGCCGAAGATCGCCTGCACCCCGGCGTCGCGCAGCGCCTGGTAATCCTGCGCAGGGATGACGCCGCCGGCGATCACCTTGATGTCGGCGCGGCCGGCGTCGCGCAGGTGGCCGATCAGCTCGGGGATCAGCGTCTTGTGCCCCGCCGCCAGCGACGACGCGCCGACCACGTCGACATCCTTCGCCAGCGCCAGCTTCGCCGCCTCAGACGGGGTCTGGAACAGCGGTCCCGGCACGATCTCGAAGCCCAGATCCCTGAACATCGACGACACCAGGTTGGCACCCCGGTCATGCCCGTCCTGGCCCATCTTGGCGACCAGCATCCGTGGCTTGCGGCCGAGCCGGCGCTCGGTCGAGGCGACGCCGTCCTCCAGCCGCGCCCAGCGCGCGTCGCCGTCATACGCGCCGCCATAGATGCCGCTGACCGGCGTCGGCTGAGTGCCGTAGCGGCCGAACACGTCCTCCATCGCCGCGCTGATCTCG
>NZ_CAHJXA010000159.1 GCF_903644135.1 Sphingomonas bacterium
AGCCTGCTCGAGAGCACCGCCGAGGATCAGGTTTATCGCCTGGAACTCGACGATTCCGGCGACGGAACAGTGGTGTTCGGCGACGGTGTTTTTGGCCAAAGCCCTTCGGAGACATCCACAGTGACGGCGATTTACCGCGTCGGTGGCGGAACCGGCGGCCGGCACCCGGACACCGGCCCGGCGGCGCGCACCGTGTTCGCCACCGCCCGCGCGCGCTTTCCCGCCTTCCCGGCCGTGCCGCCGCTGGTGGTGCGCATCGCCCGGCAGCCGCCGCTGCCACCGAGCGCCGTTATGGTAACCCCGCCGCTTCCGCCGGTGGCGACCCCTGCCAAGCCGCGTCGGCACGGGCTGTTCGACCGCCGCTAGGACCGCCGCGGAACGGGGCCGCTGCGGAACCGTTGAGGCTGCGTAACAGGAGAGCGTTTGATGCCGCTATTCTCGACCCCCACGCAGTTCCTCGTGCTCGGGCTGGTGCTCGTTGCGGGCTGGCTGTTCGGCCTCGCCAGCCATCCCGGCGGCCGCAAGTGGCGCGACCGCTACGCCGCCGAGCGCGACGCCCACGCCACCAACCGCCGTGCCGCCGATCAGAAGCACAGCGCCGACCGGGCGCGGATCGCCGAGCTGGAGACGGAGAATGCGCGCGTCGTCCGCGCCGCACCGGCCGCCCAGGTTCCTGTCGCCGCCACGCCGGTCGCCCGCTCGTCGGCGGTGCCCGCCTATGCAGGCGGCGAGAAACGCGGCTGGTTCGACTGGGACCGACGCCCCGCCCCCTAAACGGCCACAGGTGCCTTGATGTGCGGCTGCGCCGCATAATCGTGGAGCACGAAGTCCGCTTCCTCATAGGCGTCGATCGACGGCGGCCGGCGGACGATCTCCAGCCGCGGCAGCGCCCCCGGCGCGCGCGACAGCTGAGTGCGTGCCTGGTCGAGATGATTGAGGTAGAGGTGGCAGTCGCCGCCCGTCCAGATGAAGTCGCCGACCGCCAGCCCCGCCTGCTGCGCCAGCATGTGCGTCAGCAGCGCATAGCTGGCGATGTTGAACGGCACCCCCAGAAAGATGTCGGCCGAACGCTGGTAGAGTTGCAGGCTCAGCCGGCCGTCGGCGACATGCGTCTGGAACAGGCAATGGCACGGGGCCAGCGCCATCGCGTGCAGGTCGCCGGGGTTCCAAGCGGTGACGATCTGGCGGCGCGAGTGCGGATGGGTCCGAATCTGCTCGACCAGGTCACGAATCTGGTCGATGTGGCGGCCATCGGCGGCGATCCAGTCGCGCCATTGCTTGCCATAGACCGGGCCCAGCTCGCCGGCCTCGTCCGCCCACTCATCCCAGATGCTGACCCGCCGCTCGTTGAGCCAGCCAATGTTGGTGTCGCCCCGCAGGAACCATAACAGTTCGACAATGATCGATCGCAAATGAAGCTTCTTGGTGGTCAGCACCGGGAAGCCCTGCGCGAGGTCGAAGCGCAGCTGCGCGCCGAAGACGCTGAGCGTGCCGGTGCCGGTGCGGTCCGCCTGCCGTGTGCCGGTGGTCAGCACGCGGTCCATCAGGTCGAGATACTGGCGCATCGCCATAGATTAGGCGCGCGGTCCCGAGTCGCCAAGCCGCGCGATCGCCTCCATATCGGCGGCGATCGGTTGCAGGCCGCCATCGCCGGGCAAAGGATGGCGGCATGGCCGTCGCCACGATCGATCATGCCCTGCTCGACCCGCTGATCCTGCCGATCGCGCGGCAGCCGGTGGAGGTGTGCGTGATGCTCTACCTCGGCGTGCAGTACCGGCTGGCGGGGCTGCGCCACATTCGCGGCGCGCGCGACGGCATCGAATTGTCGACGCGCCTGTTCGTCGCCGACGCGCTGGCGTTCGACGCCCATAGCGCGATCATGGCGCACAACCATCCCAGCGGCGACCCGCGCGCGAGCGCCGACGATCTGAGCGTGACCCGCCGCCTCGCCCGCGCGTTCGAGGCGGTCGGGGTGACCCTGATCGACCATATCGTCCTTGCCAGCGGCGGTCGCACGTCGCTGCGCGCGGCGGGCTATCTGTAGATTAACCGTCCGCGCTAACCGGGCGATCATCGGTGTCGGACCATGGCGGTGCATGATCCCGTCGCGCCTCTTCCGTAGCCGCTGGTCGGCGCTGTTCTGGGCGGCGGGAATCCTCTGGACCGCCTATGACGTAGCGATGGCGAGCCGGCCCGAGCCGCCGACCAACACCAGCGCGCCCGCGGACCGGGACGCGACCGGGGAAGCGGTGAACCCTGCCGATCTGGCAATCCTCGCCAACGCCGCCGGTTAGCTGATCCAGCTGTTCAACGTGGAGGTTTATCGCCGGGTTGCCCGACCTTCGGCACGACTGGTCGATGCGCTCGCGGATGGCCGCTCGCCGCATAGTTGCGGATGTCGTTCTGCGCCTCCTGCGCGGCGGCGTTGACGTCGACCTCGTTGCCGGCCGGACGCTCGGATGAGCAGCCGGTGACCGCGAGGCTCGCAACGATGATGACGACCGCCCGCCGTGCCATCCTCACCTTTGACGGTCCTGGCGGCGACGGGCAGCCTCGCGCCGCGCCGCCATGATCAAGGCTTCAATGCGACATCGTCGGCGTCGTCGGTGGTGTCGAGGCCGTCCTCGTCCTTGCCGCTGACACCTGCGTCGAAATCATCCTGAGCGTCGTCCTCGTCCATGTCGTCCTCGGCCATGGTAACGGTCGCATCGGTCTCGCCGACCTCGCCGTCCTTCATGTCGAGATCGTCGAGGTTCTCGTCCTCCGCATCGTCCCCGTCGATATCAGGATCGAGGTCGGTCATCACCACGCCGTCGGTCGGGCCGTTGCGGGTCGCCTCCAGAATCTCGGCGCGCTGGCTCTCGTCATAGCCTTCCTCGTCATAGCCGTCATCGCCCGAGCCGTGGCTCGGCACCTGGTAGCCACCCATGATCGTCTCCCATCGGGCGCGAGATACGCCGGTCGCAAAGCCAACGGCGCGCGCGGGCGAGGGTTCCGCCCCGCCGCTTCGCTTTGCCACGCGGCCCTGTTCGGCGGGGCTGGCGGGCGCTATGTTGCGCACCTCCCGAAAATATACCGGATCGATCATGCTCGACACTCCCCACGCCGCGGTACCCACCCTCAGCCTCGCCGACCAGGCGAGCGATCCCGCCGGCTTCGCGCAGGATTTCGGCGCGTCGTTCGGGCGCTTCGGCTTCGTGATCGTCGCCGATCACGGCATCCCGCAGCCGCTGATCGACCGCGCCTGGGCCGAGACCGAAGCGCTGTTCGCGCTGCCGGACGAGGAGAAGCGGCAATACTACGTACCGGGCGGCGGCGGCGCGCGCGGCTACACGCCGTTCAAAACCGAGATCGCCAAGGGCGCAAGCGCGGTCGACCTCAAGGAGTTCTGGCACGTCGGCCGCGAACTGCCGGAGGGCCACCGCTTCGCCGAGGCGATGGCCGCCAACATCTGGCCGACGCGACCCGAGGGGTTCCGCGACACCTTTGTCGAGCTGTTCGCCGCCTTCGACACCGCCGGCGACAAGCTGCTGTCGGCGATCGCACGCTACCTAGACTTGGCTCCGGACTGGTTCGACCCTGCGGTGAGCGATGGCAACTCAGTGCTGCGGCTGCTCCACTATCCGCCGATCCCTGCCGATGCCGAGGGCGTGCGGGCGGGCGCGCATGAGGACATCAACCTCATCACCCTGCTGCTCGGCGCGGAGGAGGCGGGGCTGGAGCTGCTCGACCGCGCGACCGGCCAGTGGCTGTCGATCAAGCCGCCCGAGGGGGCGTTGGTGGTCAATGTCGGCGACATGCTGCAGCGGCTGACCAACCACGTCCTGCCCTCCACCACCCACCGCGTCGTCAACCCGCCCCCCGAGCGGCGCGGCCGGTCGCGCTATTCGATGCCGTTCTTCCTGCATCCCGCGCCCGACTTCCTGATCGAGACGCTGCCGGCGACGATCACCGCGGAGAGCCCCGACCGCTACCCGACGCCGATCACGGCGCATGATTACCTGCACGAGCGACTGGTGGAGATCGGGCTGGTCAAATAGGCTTGGGCGTCAGCGTCAGCCGCGCTTCGTTGGTGAAGCTGCGGTCCTGAATGGGCGCGCGATATCCCCGACCATTGGGCCCGACCGACACCGGCTCCGTCCTGCCGCCCTCGCGCAGCTCGGCACCGGCGATCGGCGAGCTGGTCGAATAATAGATGCCGATCCGCCGGCTGGTGCACGGCCCCATCGCTTCGAACAGCCCTATCACCGGCAGCAGGGCGATCGACGCCTCCGTCTTCGCCATCGCGATCAGCGCGCGGCATTGCAGGCGCAGGTCGCCGAGCCGCCGATCGCCCTCCGTCGTTCCCGGCGTCATCACCAGCGCCTGAACGGTGATCGCCCGGCGCGCACGATTGGCGGTCAGCCGCCACTTGCCCTCGGGCAGCGCCGGAAGCGTGAAGCGGCCTTGGTCGAGGAGCACCGGCACCGCTCGCTGACCATCGACCAGCGTCAGTCGAAGATCGCTCCTCGCTGCCGCGTGACCCTGCTCCCGCACCTCGAAGAACAGCGTGGCGGCGGGTGCGAAGCTCGGCCGCCCTTGCTCGAACGCGTTGCGCGCCACGATAAGGGCATGGACATCGATCTGGTAGGGCTTGGTCACCGCGGTGACGACGATGTCGCCGGGATCGGCCGCAGGCCGTTCCTGCGCCGATGCCGCACCCATCATCGCTGCACTCAACGCGACCGCTTGACCCCATCGCATCGCTCGTCCCCCAACGTCACATGCCCGACATCTCAAGCGATTGTGGCGACATGGCGGCGCAGCAGCCTGCGCTTCATTGCGGTGCGCGACGCCTCACATGCCGTCCGCTGCCAACCCCTCCTCCAGGAACCGCGTCGCGACCGCGCAGTGCATCGCAATGCCCTTCGCCATCATCGCCTCGTCGATGGTCATGCGGGTATTGTGCAGCGGCGGGTTGGTGCGCGGGTCGCTGCCCGCCGGGGCGACGCCCAGGAACGCCATCGCGCCGGGGGTGCGCTGGAGGACATAGGAGAAATCCTCCGCACCCATCATCGCCGGCATCGTCGCCCAGCCGTCCTCGCCGCCCAGGTCGAGCGCGCACGCCTTCATCAGCGCGGTCGCGCGCTCGTCGTTGACGGTGACCGGATAGCCCGGCTCGATCCTCACCTCGGCGGTGGCGCCATGGGCGGCGGCGATGCCTTCGACGATGCGGGCGTAGCCGGCGCGCAGCTCGGCGCGGGTTGCCTCCGACAAGGTGCGCAGCGTGCCGAGCAGCTCGACCGACTGCGGCACGATGTTGTGGGCAGTGCCGGCATGGATCTGGGTGATCGACAGCACCGCCGGATCATTGACCGACACGCGCCGCGCGATATGCGCCTGCAACGCCAGCACGATCTCGCAGGCGATCGGGATCGGGTCGATACAGTCGTGCGGCATTGCCGCATGGCCGCCGCGGCCGGTGATCGTCGCGCCCAGCGTGTCGGTCGCCGCCATCAGCGTGCCGGCGCGGCTGACGATCGTGCCCGACGGCATGTTGGGCGAGATGTGCAGCGCAAAGGCGGCGTCCGGGGCGGGATCGTCGAGCAGGCCGTCGTCGATCATGCAGCGTGCGCCGTGATATCCCTCCTCGCCGGGCTGGAACATGAACACGACGCTACCGGGCAGGGTGTCCTTGCGCGCGCACAACGCCCTGGCCGCGCCGACCAGCATCGCGGTGTGGCTGTCATGGCCGCAGGCGTGCATCCGTCCCTCGAACCGGCTCGCGAACGCCAGCCCGGTCTCCTCCGACATCGGCAGCGCGTCCATGTCGCCGCGCAGCAGCACGGTGCGGCCGTTGCCCCTGCTGGCACCGTTCAGCACCGCGACCAGCCCGGTCGACGACGGCCCCTCGCGCCAGACCAGCGGCAGGCCGGCAAGCGCCGCCTTGATCTTGGCGCTGGTCAGCGGGCAGTCGAGGCCGATCTCCGGCTCGGCATGGATCGCGCGGCGCAGGTCGATGGCGTCGTCCAGCCCGGCTTCGCCGATCGCCTGCCAGTCCGTGTCGTCGAGGCTCACCATGGTCACTCCCGCTGCGATGTGCGAGCCTACCGCCCGCGGAACAGATTGCCCAGCACCCCGCGTACGACGCTGGCACCGATCGAGCCGGCGAGCCCGCCGGAGCCGCCGCGCCGACCGTTGCCGAGCACCTCACGGCCGACCGCGGTCGCGACCTGCCGGCCGATCGAGGAACTCGCCGCGCGTGCGGCGCTGGTCGCCATCTTCGCGCCCATCTCGGCCCACGGAGAAGCAGCCGGCGCGGGCGCCGCCT
>NZ_CAHJXA010000160.1 GCF_903644135.1 Sphingomonas bacterium
GGGCGGTGGCCGCGCGGGCGCGCAGCTGCGCCAGGCGCTGGTCATGGTGCAGTTCGCGGTCGCGGTGGCGTTCGGCATCGGCACCGCGATCATGGTCGCGCAGGTCGCGCATCTGCGCGCGGCGGACATGGGCTTCCAACGCGAGGGCCTGCTGATCGTGTCGGCGATCGACGATCGGGCGCTCGACCCGGTTCACCGCCGCGCCCTGCTCGCTGCCTTCGCCGCCCTGCCCTTGGTGACCAGCGTGACCGTAGCCGATGAAGCGCCGAGCTGGCTGCCGGCGGTTGCATCGCTGCCGTTCACCAGGCCCGATGCGCCGCTGCGCAAGGTCTCCGCCACGATCGTTCCCGCCGGTCCCGGCTATTTCGCCACCTACGGCGCACGGCGGCTTGCCGGGCGGTTGTTCGATCGCGTGCACGGGATGGACGAGCCCGCGGTTCTGACCCACCGCGACGGGCAGCTTGTCAGCGTCAATCTGATCCTGAACCAATCGGCCGTCCGCGCGCTGGGCTTCGCCGGTCCTGCCCTGGCCATCGGCCGGTCGATACGCGGCGGCCCGTTTGCGGACGCGCGCGTGATCGGGGTGGTGGCCGACCTGCGGTTCACCTCACCTCGGGAACCGGCGACGCCGGTGGTCTACGCACCTGGCGCGGACGACATCGGGCAGAATTTCGCGGTTCGCTTCACCGGGCCGGCCGATGCTGCGGCGTCCGCGATCGAGAAGGCATCCCGGCGCGTCGCACCAGACCTAACGATTCAGACCGGCACTGCCGCCGAGTATGTCGAGGAGGGCTACCGACCCGACGCTCAGCGCGCGCGGCTGTTCACGATTGGCGCGGTGCTGGCGGTGGTGATCGGCTGCCTCGGGCTGTACGGCCTCGCCGCGTTCGACACTGCGCGGCGGGTCAAGGAGATCGGCATCAGGAAGACGCTGGGTGCCTCGACCAGCGACGTGCTGCGATTGCTGATCGGGCAGTTCATGCGACCGGTGCTGCTGGCCAACCTCCTCGCCTGGCCGCTCGCCTTCGTGGCGATGCGGCGGTGGCTGTCGGGGTTCGACGACCGGGTGGCGCTGTCGCCGCTGTTCTTCGTCGGTGCCAGCCTCGCGGCGGTGCTGATCTCGGCCGTCACCGTCGTCGGCCAGGCCTGGCGCGTCGCCCGCGCCGAACCCGCCCGCGCGTTGCGACATGAGTGAGGAGGTGCTCCGGACCTAAAGCCGTGACAGCATCGTGTGGCGGTGCTGTCAGCCTAGGGCGGATCGGCTACCATCGGATGCACTTCGGGCTTTGAAGGCAATGATCAGCTCGCGAGATTGTGCCAATACCGCCAAGGCGGCGAAGCGTCGTTCCTTGTCGGTCTGGCGATCAACGAGGTGGCGTTCGACGTTGTGGCGTTGATCGGCTGCGCGTCCAGGCAGCCCCCGCCAGGGGCCATCCTACTGCGCCGCCGAGGAGACCGCGTTCCACCCGTCCCAGACCGCAAGCCGGCTATCATAGTCCTTGCGGATGATCGGCAAGCCGTCGCTGCCGAGCAGGAACCGCAGGGGCGGCTGCTCCGCGTCAACGATCTGCAGCACCGCGTCGGCGGTCGCGTAGGGATCGCCCTTGGTCCGCGACTTGGCGCTTTCGGTACGCTGCTGGCGGATCGGATCATAGGCGGCCATCTCATCGGAGCGCTTGGCCGACGGGCCGCTCCAGTCGGTCGTGTAGCCGGCCGGCTCGATCAGCGTCACCTTGATGCCGAACGCCGCCACCTCCTGCGCCAGCGACTGGTTGATCGCCTCCAGCCCCCATTTGGACGCGTGGTACAGGCCCACATTCGGGAAGGCGGTGACGCCGCCGATGCTCGACGTGCTGATGAGGTGTCCGCCACGCTGCTCGCGCATGATCGGCAGCGCTGCCTGCAGCACCCAGAGAGCACCGAACAGGTTGGTCTCGATCTGGGCGCGAGCGTCCGCTTCGCTCACCTCCTCGATCGTGCCGAACAGGCCGTAGCCGGCGTTGTTGACGACCACGTCCAGCCGTCCGAACCGCTCGTGCGCCTGTCCGATGGCCGCGAACACCGCCGCCCGATCGGTGACGTCGAGCGCGAGCGGCAGCACGGCATCGCCATAGGCGTCCGCAAGGCCTGCGACGTCGTCGATCCGGCGTGCGGTCGCCGCCACCTTGTCGCCGCGCTTCAGCGCCGCCTCCGACCAGATGCGGCCGAACCCCTTGGACGCACCCGTCACGAACCAGATCTTCTCTGCCATCTGCCTGCCTTTGCGAGAGACACGCCGTCACCTCGGCGGTCGCATGCTCAACGGTCGGGAGCCTCGCACGTTGCGCCCGGATGCTGGGCGGCTGCGCTTCTGCGTAGATGAACCAGCCGAGCCGGCGGGGCTGGTTGGCCCGATCGCCACGCGCTGGTGACGATCAGCTCGCCGTCTAAGCTGCCCTGCCACCGCCTGGCGGCCCGTCGTCATTCCAGATCGTTCTCGCTGATGACGATGATCGGCTGATCATCGTCGCGGGCAAGCGCGGCCAGCGCGGCGTCGCTGATCGGGTCGACGAAGCGGCCAAAGGTCTCGGCTGCGTCACCCTCGGGAGCATCCCCGCTCAGCGCTTCCAGCACGTTGTACTGGACAGCAAACTGATATTCATCACCGTCGATCTCACCGGTGAACTCGACCTGCTGTTCGTCCAGATTGTCGAAGATGCTCGCCTTGTCGATGTCGAGACGGTCGGCCATGCTTTCTCCTTTAGCGCCATGTCCATGCCAAGCGCCGGATCGGCGGAGGATGTTCCCATCGGAACGCACAAGCCTCGTAAGGTCATGATGGTCGCGAGGTACCCGATGATCGCATCCAGCATATTCAAGGAGCTGCAGCAGGTTCTGTCACTCCGCCGCGGTGGAAGACCAGCGCGTCAGGGACAGGCGTGTTAGTCATAACCCGTCCGCCCGGCTCCACTCCTGGCGGACGACGAAGACAGTGGCGCCGGCGACCATCGCCGCCAGCGTGAACCAGGTGGCGGCATAGGCCAGATGGTTGTTGGGAAAGGTGACCATCGTCAGCCCGCCATGCGGATAAGGCCTGGCGTCCGGCCCGGCGGCCGCATCGATGAAATAGGGGGCGACCGGGCCGATCCTGCGCGCGGCGGCGATCGCGGCGACGTCGCGCGAGTACCAGCGGCCGGCAGCTGCATCGTTGCTCCGCAGCAGATCCCCGCCCGGCTCGCTCACGCGCAGCAGGCCGATCAGCGACGCGGCACCCTCGGGCACCGCCGCCGCCTCGCGGGGCGAGGGCACGAAGCCGCGATTGACCAGCACCGTGAAGCCGCGCGCCTCGCGCAGCGGCATCATCAGCCAGAAGCCCGGACCCTCGTCGGTCGACGCGGCGACCAGCGTGCGCCGGCGAGCCAGGAAGCGGCCGGTGACCCGTACTCGTCGATACTCGTCCTGGCCGCGGGAGATGCTCGGCCACATGGCCGGGCCGGGTGCCTCGACCGGCGCGGCGGCGAGGCGATGCTCGACGCGGGCGATCAGGTCCAGCTTCCACGCGCGCCGTTCCACCTGCCACGCCCCCAGCCACCCAAAGCCGACCGCCGCGAACAACCCGAGCAGGCCGATGCCGATCACCGCGCGGCGAGGCCGGCCGGCGCTCATGCAGTGGCGGTCATGCTGTGCGCCGCCACTGGCAGCATGTTGGCGATGAGACGGTACATGACTAGTAATGAGCCTCTGAGCGCGATGGCGACGACGGTGAAGATCAGCGCCATCATCGTCCCAGGCCCCTCCAAGCGCGTGTTCATGTGCAGAAGGCAGACCGTGTGGACCACGATCTGCAGCGCCGCCAGCGCCTTGATGATCTATAAGCGTCTTGGTCAGATCCTCTCCGGCCGCTTACAGAAGGTCCGCCCCCAGCTTCGTCTCTAGACTTATAACATCTGGCTGACTGTAACGCCGCAGATCCCGTCTTGTGGAAGCGCGAGGCCTTCAGCGTTCGACTCTGGATGGCCAACTTCCGTTGCGTTGAAGAGCCGACGCCGATCCGCAGTGGTCATCGTGATGAGAGACGAGCAAGCATCTGCGAAGATGTTGCAGGTCACATGCCAGAAGCGCATGATGCGGTCTTCTCAGGGGGAGATCATCAATCGTGCACGTCATGAAGCAGCTCGGGCTTGTTGCAGGCACCGTCACTCTCGGCCTCAACGCCATGCCGCACACGGCACTTGCGCAGACCGACCTGCCGCTGATCGAGCGAACCAAGTTGTTCGGCAACCCGACCAAGGCGGGCGCGCAGATCTCGCCCGATGGCAAATGGATCAGCTTCATCGCGCCGCGCGACGGAGTTCTTAACGTGTGGGTCGCGCCGACCGGCGACCTGTCGGCGGCCAAGCCGCTGACCGCGGAGAAATCTCGGCCGATCCGTGGCAGCTTCTGGTCGCCCGACTCGCAGCAGGTGATGTTCGTAAATGACAAAGGCGGCGACGAGAACTTCCTGCTCTACGGCGTCGACGTGGCAACCGGCGCTCAGAAGGCGCTGACGCCGTTCCCGAAGACCGCGGTACGGCTGATCGGGTCGAGCACGACGATCAAGGATCGACTGTTGATCGGGCTGAACAACCGCGATCCCCGCTGGCACGACGTTTATCTGCTCGAGCCCGCGACCGGCAGGTTGACGCTGATGATGAAGAACGACGGCTTTGCCGGTTTCCTCGCCGACGACGGCCTCCATCTGCGTATGGCGGTCAAGCCGCGCGCCGATGGCGGCTCCGACTATTTTCGCATCAACGACGGTCAGGTCGAAACGACGCCGTTCGTCAGCTACGGCCTCGACGACAGTCTCACCACCTCGCCGGCAGGCTACACGGTCGACGGCAAGACCTTGTACTGGATCGACAGCCGCAACCGCGACACCGCCGGGCTGTTCGCGCAGGACGCCGCAACCGGCAAGATGACGCTGCTGGCAGACAGTCCGAAAGCCGACATAGGCAGCGCCCTTGCCGACCCGAAAACAGGCCGCATCCAGGCCTACGCGGTAAACTACCTGCGCACCGAGTATGTCCCGCTCGACGGCTCGATCAAGGCCGACCTCGCCTTTCTGAAAGCGCAGAACAAGGGCCAGTTCGGCATCGGATCGCGCACCGACGACGACAGCAAGTGGATCGTCGGCTTCGATCCGGTGACCGCGCCGGCCTCGACTTGGCTCTACGACCGCCATGCCAAGACCCTGAAGCAGCTCTACGTCAGCCGGCCCGAGCTGGAGGGAGCGCCGCTGGTCGCGATGCATCCCCAGGAGATCAAGGCGCGCGACGGGCTGACGCTCGTCTCCTATCTGACGTTGCCCAAGGACGCCGATCCGGCGGGGACCGGCAAGGCTTCGCATCCGGTGCCGATGGTGCTGTTCGTTCACGGCGGCCCCTGGGCGCGCGACGGCTTCGGCTATAACGGCTATCACCAGTGGCTCGCCAATCGCGGCTATGCGGTGCTGTCGGTCAACTATCGTGGTTCCACCGGCTTCGGAAAGAAGTTCATCTCCGCCGGCGACCTGCAATGGGGCCGCAAGATGCACGACGACCTGATCGACGCGGTCGACTGGGCAGTGAAGCAGGGTGTTACCACGCCCGACAAGGTGGCGATCATGGGCGGCAGCTATGGCGGCTATGCGACGCTCGCCGGCCTGACCTTCACGCCCAAGGAGTTCACCTGCGGCGTCGACATCGTCGGACCCTCCAACCTGTTCACATTGCTCCAGACGATCCCGCCCTATTGGGAGGCGGGCAAGCAGCAATTCTACAAGCGGATGGGCGACCCCACCACCGATGCCGGCCGCACGATGCTCAAGGATCGCTCGCCGCTGACGTTCGCCGACAGGATCGAGCGGCCGCTGCTGATCGGTCAGGGTGCCAACGATCCGCGCGTCAACGTGCGCGAGAGCGACCAGATCGTCGCGGCGATGGAAGCCAAGAAGATTCCCGTCACCTACGTGGTCTTCCCCGACGAGGGCCACGGCTTCGCACGGCCGGTGAACAACATCGCCTTCAATGCCGTTGCCGAGAACTTCCTCAAGCCATGTCTGGGCGGACGCGCCGAGCCGGTCGGCGGCGCGATCAAGGCGTCGACGGGCGTCGTCAAGGCGGGCGCGCAGAACGTACCGGGCCTGGCGATGTCGGAGATCGGCTCCTCGCTTGCGGCACGATAGTCGATCGGCGAAGGTCGAGGGACGTCGCAAAGCCACGCTTGTGACGGCGCTGCGGGTCAACCGGAGCTTCGCCGCAAGGAAGACCTAGCTAGCCGATCAGCGCCGCCAGCCGCCGCC
>NZ_CAHJXA010000161.1 GCF_903644135.1 Sphingomonas bacterium
ACGCGCTGATCGCCGCCGTCCATATCGGCTTCGCGGCGGCACTGCTGATCTGGATCGGCCGGGTGCGCGTCCTCGCCATCGCCAGGGGCGACGCGATCGACGACGGGGCCGGCGAGACGGGCACCGCGCTGGGCTCGCTGGTGGCGTGGGTCGCGACGATCGGCGCCGCGGGCGCGCTGCTGCTCGGCTATGTCGGGCTGGCATTGCTGCTTGGTCGCCTGCTGATCTGGCTGCCGGTGGTGCTGGCGACGTTCACGATCGCGCTGATCCTTGCCGACGATCTGGCGACCGGGCTGGTATCGCAGCACAGCGCGCTGGGGCTTGGCCTCAACCGCGGATTCGGCATACGCGTCAGCCTGATCGACCAGGCCGGCATCATCCTGTCGGCGATCCTGCGCCTCGTGCTGCTGCTGCTCGGCTTCACCGTGGCCACCGGGCCGTTCGGCTCCAACATCGGCAGCCTGTTCGATCAGCTCGGCCGGATCGCCCAGGGCATCACCATCGGCGAGGTGACGATATCGCCCGGCGCAGTGCTTCGCTCGGTCGCAGTGCTGATCGTCGGGCTGTTCGTGGCCCGCTCCGTCCAGCAATGGCTGACCCGCCGCTACCTGCCGGTGACCGACCTCGACGCCGGTGCCCGCAACTCGATCGCGACCGTCGCGCGATACCTGGCGTCGATGCTGGTCTGCGTCTGGGCGCTGGCATCGCTCGGCCTCGGCCTGGAGCGGATCGCGCTGCTGCTGTCGGCGCTGTCGGTCGGGATCGGCTTCGGCCTGCAGGCGATCACCCAGAACTTCATCTCAGGGCTGATCCTGTTGTTCGAGCGGCCGGTGAAGATCGGCGACCTGATCCGGATCGGCGATCAGGAGGGTGACGTCCGCCGGATCAGCGTGCGTGCTACCGAAATCCAGATCGCCGACCGCTCGACGCTGATCGTGCCCAACTCCGAACTGATCACCAAGACGGTGCGCAACATGACGCTCGCTGACCCGATCGGCCGTGTCCAGCTCGCCTTCTCGGTCGGCATCGACACCGACCTCGACAAGGTGCGCACGATGCTACTGGCGATGTACGAGGCGTCGGCGGCGGTGCTCGACGATCCGCCGGCCAAAGTGTTCGTCGACTCGATCGCCGACGGCCGGGTCAACATCAACAGCTTCGCCTATGTCGCCTCGCCGCGCGACGTGTACTCGACCAGGAGCGAGCTGCTGTTCCGCCTGCTCGCCGAGCTGCCGGCCGCCGGCATCGATCTCGGCACCGCTCCCCAGCAGCTTCAGTTGATCAACGCCGCGCCCGCCGGCGGGGCCTCGACCGACCCGTCATAGCTTGACGCCGGCCATTCCCGCCTCGCCATAGCGCGGTCCCGCCGTGCCTCCGGTCGGGGCCGCAGCCGCCAACGCGGCGAGGTCGTCGGCGCTCAGCACGACATCCGGCGCACCCGCGCTGTCGCGCAGCGTCTCGCTGCGCTTGACGCCGGGGATCGGCACGATGTCGTCGCCCTGCGCCAGCAGCCAGGCCAGCGCGATCTGCGCGTTGGACACGCCATGCCGGTCGGCGACGGCGGCGATGGCCTCGACGATCCCTCGGTTGCGCGGCATGTTTTCGGCCGAATAACGCGGGTCGTTGCGCCGCCAGTCGTCGGCCGGCAAGTCGTCGAGACTGCCGATCTTGCCGGCCAGGAAGCCGCGGCCGAGCGGGCTGTACGGCACGAAGCCGATGCCGTTGTCGCGGCAGGCGGCCAGGATGTCGTCCTCCACATCGCGTTCCCACAGCGAATACTCGCTTTGCAGCGCCGCGATCGCGTGGACCTTGGCGGCGCGGCGGACGGTGTCGGCCGCAGCCTCCGACAGGCCGAGAAAGCGGACCTTTCCCTCCTTGACCAGCTCGGCCATGCCGCCGACCGTCTCCTCGATCGGTACGTTCGGATCGACCCGGTGCTGGTAGAAGAGGTCGATCGTGTCGATCCCCAGCCGCTTCAGCGACCCCTCGCAGGCGCGGCGGGCGTTGGCCGGACTGCCATCGACGCCAACCCGCTGGTCGCCGTCCCACCGCATCGCGAACTTGGTGGCGATCACCAGCCCGTCGCGCCGACCCTTGATCGCCTGGCCGACCAGCTCCTCGTTGCTGAACGGGCCATACATCTCGGCGGTGTCGAAGAAGGTGATGCCGAGGTCGATCGCCTCATGGATGGTCCGCGTCGAGACATCGTCATCGGCGTGGCCATAGACGATGTTGCCGGTGCTGATCATCGGCATACAGCCGATGCCGATGGCGGAGACCTTGAGGCCCTGGCCGAGCGTGCGATATTCCATGGCTGTCTCCAACGCTTGCTACCACCATAACTCGCCGGCGAGGCAATCGATGCCTACGCATCCCTCGACGGGCGCACCGTGCGCGCTATAGATTCGCAGCAGGCTTGAAAGGATATCCCATGAAGACGCGCGCGGCGGTGGCATTTGAGGCGAAGCGGCCGCTGGAGATCGTCGAACTCGACCTGGAGGGGCCGCGTGCGGGCGAGGTGCTGGTCGAGATCATGGCGACCGGCATCTGCCACACCGACGCCTACACGCTCGACGGGCTCGACAGCGAGGGGCTGTTCCCGAGCGTGCTGGGCCATGAGGGCGCGGGCATCGTTCGCGAGATCGGCGCGGGCGTGACCAGCGTCGCGGTCGGCGATCATGTGATCCCGCTCTACACCCCCGAATGCCGCCAGTGTAAGTCGTGCCTGTCCGGCAAGACCAACCTGTGCACCGCGATCCGTGCCACCCAGGGCAAGGGGCTGATGCCCGACGGCACCACGCGGTTCAGCCACAAGGGCCAGCCGATCTTCCACTATATGGGCTGCTCGACCTTCTCCAACTTCACCGTGCTGCCCGAGATCGCGGTGGCCAAGATCCGTGACGACGCGCCGTTCCAGTCGAGCTGCTATGTCGGTTGCGGCGTGACCACCGGCGTCGGCGCGGTGGTCAACACCGCCAAGGTGCAGCCGGGCGACAACGTCATCGTCTTCGGGCTGGGCGGCATCGGCCTCAACGTGCTGCAGGGTGCGCGCATGGCGGGGGCGAACATGATCGTCGGCGTCGACATCAACCCGGCGCGGGAGGAATGGGGCAGGCGCTTCGGCATGACCCACTTCGTCAACCCCAAGACGGTGAACGGCGACATCGTCCAGCACCTGGTGGCGCTGACCGACGGCGGTGCGGACTATACCTTCGACTGCACCGGCAACACGACGGTGATGCGTCAGGCGCTGGAGGCGTGCCATCGCGGCTGGGGGACCAGCATCATCATCGGCGTGGCGGAAGCGGGCAAGGAAATCAGCACCCGCCCGTTCCAGCTGGTCACCGGCCGCAACTGGCGCGGCACCGCGTTCGGCGGCGCGAAGGGGCGGACCGACGTGCCCAAGATCGTCGACTGGTACATGAACGGCAAAATCGAGATCGATCCGATGATCACCCACGTCCTCAAGCTCGACGAGATCAACCGCGGCTTCGACCTGATGCACGCCGGCGAGAGCATCCGCAGCGTGGTGGTCTATTGATGGAGACGGTCTCCACCGCCAAGGCGTTCGGCGGCGTCCAGGGCGTCTATCGCCACGCCTCGACCGCGACCGGCACCGCCATGACCTTCTCGGTGTACGTGCCGCCGCACGCGCCGGGCGCGAGGCTGCCGGTGATATGGTGGCTCTCCGGCCTGACCTGCACTCACGCCAACGTCACCGACAAGGGCGAGTATCGCGCCGCCTGCGCCGAACATGGCCTGATCTTCGTCGCGCCCGACACCTCGCCGCGCGGCGAGGGCGTGGCCGACGATCCCGCCTACGACATGGGCCAGGGCGCGGGCTTCTACGTCGATGCGACCGAGCAGCCCTGGGCACCGCACTTCCGGATGTGGTCCTACGTCACCGAGGAACTGCCGGCGCTGGTCGCGGCCGAGTTCCCCGCCGACATGTCACGCCAGTCGATCCTGGGCCACTCGATGGGCGGCCATGGCGCGCTGACGGTCGGACTGACCTACCCGGATCGCTACCGCGCGGTCTCCGCCTTTGCGCCGATCGTCGCGCCCGGCCAGGTGCCGTGGGGCGAGAAGGCGCTTGGCGGCTATCTCGGGCCGGATCGCGCGCAGTGGCGCAAGCACGACGCGGTGGCGCTGATCGAGGACGGCGCGCGCCTGCCCGCACTGATGGTCGATCAGGGCGACGCCGACCCGTTCCTCGCCGAGCAGCTGCGCCCCGAGTTGCTGCGCGACGCCTGCGCCGACGCCGGTATCGACCTGACGCTCCGGATGCAGCCGGGCTACGACCACAGCTACAGTTTCATCTCGACCTTCATGGCCGACCACCTCGCCTGGCACGCCGGACGGCTGCGCTAGACGCGATCCGGCTTCATTCCCACTCCATTGTTTCCTGACCCCTTAACACATTGATTTCCAATGGCTTACTCGGCCTGAAGAAACGGAAATACCGTCGAGGATACCGTCAGAATCCTTCACTGTTGATTTTATTGGATTTATGGAGTCGGAGTCGCGGAATGCACGCGAGCTAACGCTTGGTCAACGAGCGTACTCAGATCGAGCCACTGAGCAAGCCGTCCGGTCGCGTTTCTCACCCAACTGCAGCCCCTCGAATCGGCCGTCGGCTCGAAGCAGGCCGCGTAAGTAAAATCTAACCGGTTAGCGCTTCAGGCGCGGCATTCCCGCGAAATCTCGCTTGCCGATCGGCAATCCCTTCCAGCGCAGGATGTCGTACGCGGTGGTGGCATGAAAGTAGAAGTTCGGCTGCGAGAAAGAGAGCAGGAACTCCTCCGCCGTGAACTCCATGCGACGCTCACCGAACTCGAAGCGCATGTCGCCGCCGAGAAAGCCGTCAACCTCCGCTGGATCGATCGCCTCAAGGCTGGCAAGCGTCTCGGTGAGGCGCATCTTCAGCCCCGCAAAGTCGGATGGCGGTGGCGTCATATCGGGTCCGAACACGCCTTTGCGCACGCCCTCGATGGCGCCGAGCGAATGCACCGCCATCGACTTCACCTGATACGCGAAAGGCAGCATGTCCTCGGCAAGCCGCGCCTGGATCAGCGTGTCCGGCGAAAGGTTGCGCTCGGCGCAGAACGCTTCGGCCTTGTCGATCAGAGCAGCGGAAGCACGCAAGATTTGCGCCTGGGACGGGATGATCGCGGCATGAAGGGAGAAGGTCATGCCCGTCTGTGCAGCCCTTGGTTCAGCCCCGTCAAGCCGCCTCGACCTTGAGCACGCCTCCGTCACCCAGTCCGCGGGCAGGACGACCCATTACCCGCCGTTCCGTTGCCGTTTGGCGCTCCCCAACTTCCGCCGCTCGTTCAGGCCGCCTGCGCGACGCGATTTCATTCAGCCGATGCACCGGATCGAGACGGTGCCTTGGCAACGAGCGGTTCAGCGTTCAAAACTGCGGTATGACGCAAGAGACCATTGCGCGCCTGCGCATCAGCCTCAATGACATCGAGCCTGAGATCTGGCGCATGGTCGAGATGCCCGTAGCAGGCAGCCTCAAGATGCTCCACGACGTGATCCAAGCCGCCATGGGGTGGCAGGATTATCATCTCTGGCACTTCGAGGCCGGTGACCGCCGCTACGGCATGCCAAACCCAGAATGGCCCGACCGCCACCTCGCCGCGGCCCGGAACGTAAAGCTTGGTACGCTCATCGATCGCGGCGTCCGCCAGCTCACCTATACCTACGACATGGGCGACGACTGGCGGCACACCGTCGCCGTCGATGCGGTCGGACCGGGTGAGCACGACACCGAATATCCCCGCTTGATCGCCGGGGATCGACGTTGCCCGCCCGAGGACGTCGGCGGCCTCCCCGGCTTCGAGCTCTTCCTCGAGGCCATGAGCAACCCGTCTCACGAGGAACATGAACAGCTACGCCAATGGTACGGCGGTCTCTTCAACCCCGACGACATCGACGAACTTGCCGCGAAGCGCGCCGTCGCAGCCATCGCAATTCGCCGACATGCCGGCAAAGCCGCCTACGAAAAGAGCCGCGTCCGCCACTGACGGGCGGTTGGTAGGTCGAGCTTATGGCGCAAGGACCCAGAGCACGAAGCCGCTGCGCGGCAGTGGTGTTGGTGGTGAGGTAGCGCGCCTGCGCTGAGGTTTGGTCCCGCGGTGTCGGCGGCGGACGATGGAGTTCCTTCAGCAAGAGGAACTCCCGATGGCAACCCTACCGACCGAACGGCCCGTTACCCCGCTGCGTCAGCGGATGCTCGACGACATGGCGATGCGCTCGATGCGGACGCGGACCCAGC
>NZ_CAHJXA010000162.1 GCF_903644135.1 Sphingomonas bacterium
CGGTTGACACCAACCCGCATCTTACCACAGGTTCGCAGGCGGCGGGCCGCAGATAGGCGGCGCGCCTGAGGGAAGGGTCGATGGGGGACATGACCGCCGAGCCGTCGATGGAAGTTAATCAATAAGATTGATGTTCGATGACAAGACGGGTGGTTGGCGCAAGAGTGGCGCGTTTGAGCGATGGGCTAATTGCTTGTAGGCTAATTATTATCCAGTCATCTCTCGTAAAGCTTTGAACTAGACGACTATCAGATAAGAATCCAACGTCGCGGGCTTAGAATCAGAACTCGTTGGTCCTAGCTAGAAGATGAGGGTGGCGGCGAGGAAGATGGCAGAGAAGAAGACCGTGGGATAGCGGTCGCAGCGAATAGCGACAGAGTGCCAGTCTTTCAGCCGCTCGAACATGATCTTGATGCGACCACGACGCCTGTGGCGGCGCTTTTCGTATCTTACCGGCTCGTTGCGCGATCTGCGACTCGGTACAGGGCTGGATGCCCTTGGCCTGCAGAGCGTCCCTGAACGGCGTCGTAGCCGCGGTCGCCGAGCAGCCACTGCGCCTTCGGCAGATCGTCCAGCAGCGCTGCCGCGCCGGTGTAGTCGCTGATCTGGCCCGCCGTTATAAAGAAGCTGAAGGGCCGCCCGTCTGCATCGCTGACGGCGTGCAGCTTAATGTTCATGCGTAAGCGGTGTGCTCGCTCCACCCTGCGGGGATGAGGAGCGGCTGCGAGTCCATGCTGATAGACGAGCATACGCCGGTTGGAGCTCTGTCGGGGTCAAGGCACGGGGCTAACCCGGGGCCGATCCGACGTATCGAAATCCTGATCGGCGTCGGCCGTTGCCGCAGTTTCGGTGTAGAGGAGAAGCTGGCGCTGCTGGCGCAGATGGAGGGCTGCGCCAACATCAGCGAGCTGGCGCTTCGCCACGATCTGAGGCCGTCGCAGCTGTTTATCTGGCGGCGCGAGCTGCGCTACGCGGCGAAGGTGGTGCAGGCTGCTGTGCCCGAGCCGATGTCGTGCCGGCGGTGGTCGCGCCCGAGCCGGTCGCGGTGGGGGCACCCGTGCCCAGGAAGCGAGTAGGACGTTCACTTTCGGCGGCAGCGGTCGAGCTTATCATCGACGGCGTGACGGTAAAGATCGCACGAGGTGCCGACGCTGGCGTGATCGGGGCGGTAATCGACGCGTTGAAGAGCCGGTGGTCAGCCCCGGAGCGGAGGCCCGAGTGCTGGCGGTGACCAGGCCGGTGGATTTCGGCAAGGGCGCGGACTCGCTCGCGGCGTTGGTGAAGGCGCAACATGGTGCCAACCCGTTCTCAGGCGTGGTATACGTGTTCCGCGCAAAGCGTGCCGACCGGATCAAGCTTGTCTGGTTGGACGGGATCGGACTGTGGCTGATGGCCAAGCGCCGTGCCTTTCGCGGACCGGTCATCCAGGACGGCGTCATGCGCTGACCGCGGCGCAATTCGGGGGGCGCTGGTGGAGGGACTGGATTGACGGCGGGGGCGTGGCGGCCGTCGCCCGATCGCCCCGCAACTCGCCGGTTGACGGCGTGTGTGCCCGCTGATTCACTCCGGGGATGCTGGTCGAGGCCGACCTCCCGACGACCCCGCGCTGCTCCGGGCGATGCTGGTCGCGGCCCGCGGCGAGATCGCCCAGTAGCAGGCGCTTATCGCGGATCTGGAGGACGCGGGTACCGACCCCCAGGCGGAGATCGAGCGGCTGACCACGATTACCACCGCGTTCCAGCGCCACCGGTTCGTCGCACGGTCCAAGCAACTTGATCCCGATCAGCTGGCGCTCGCACTCGAGGAGCTCGACGCGGCGGTGGCCCGCGTGCGCGCCGAAGCGGACGCGACTGGCGGCAAGCCCAGGGCATCTCGGGTCCGCGACGCCAACTGCGGTTGTCTGCCCACTCATCTTGACCGCGTCGAGCAGGTTTCGGTGTAGAGAGCAAGGCCTGCGCCTGCTGCGGCGGCGTTCTTCACGTCATCGGCGAGGACGTATCCGAGTGGCTCGACGTCGTCCCGACCACCTTCCGCGTGCTGGTGATCCGTAGCCCTCGCTACGGCTGCGACACCTGCGAGGCGGCACATGTCTAGGTGCCCGCGTCGGCGCGCATCGTAGAGGGCGGGCTGCCGACGAAAGCGTTGATCGCGTATGTGTTGCCCGCAAAGTAAGCCGCCCACTGCCGCTATACCGACAAGCTCAGATCTCCGCCCGCCAGGGCGTCAATTTGGACCGCTCCACGCTGGCGGACTGGGTCGGCCGTGCCGCTTGGTGGCTGACGCCACTGCACGACCACCTGCTTACCGACCTGGAGCGCAGCCCAAGGCTGTTCGCCGACGAGACCACCGTGCCCGTGCTCGATCCCGGGCGCAGGCGGACCAAGACTGGCCAGCTCTGGACCTATGCCCGCGATGACCGGCCGTGGGGTGGCATCGACCCCGCCGAGCACCTTCGGGGCTTTACCGGCGTGCTCCATGTGGATAGCTGTGCTGGCTATTTCGCCTTCGGTCAGTCCAACCAAGTCCGGTTGGCCTTCTGCCGGGCGCATGTACGGCGCGGCTTCTACGAGGTCGTCGCCTCGCGCCCGGTCGCGGCTGAGGTGCTGGTCCGCATCGCGCAGCTCTACGCGATCGAGCAGGAGATACTTGGCCAGGTGCCTGACGAGCGCCGCGCCGCGCGGCAGCAGCGCAGCGCTCTCTTGGTCGGAGCCTCTGCCGGTTCCTGGAGACCAGCCTCGCCCGCGCCAACGGCACGGGTAAGCTCGCCGAGGCGATCCGCTACGCGCTAGGCCGCTGGGGCGGGCTCTGCCGGTTCCTCGACGACGGTCGAGTCGAGATCGACTCCAACACCGTCGAACGCTCGATCCGCCCGCTGGCTCTCAACCGCAAGAGCGCGCTGTTCGCAGGCTCCAATCAGGGCGGCGATCATTGGGCGGTCATCGCCTTACTCGTCGAGATCTGCATGCTGAACCGCGTTGATCCGTAGGCCTGGCTCTCCGCCACGCTCACGCGCCTCGTTGCCGGGTACCCCGCGTCCGCGCTCGATCAGTTCATGCCATGGACCAGCGCACGCGCCGTGGCGTGAGAACACCGCTTACGTGCATGGCGCCTTTGGTGCGGCCGATCAGCCGCCCAAGGTTTCCTTATAAACGGCAGGCTCAATGCCGGGCGGTGTGCTCAGGTAAGTCGCATAGATCATGTCGATCCTGAGTTCGGCATCCGCGGCAGCCAGCCCCTCCATCATGCAAAGAAGACCACCCGTTCACCCCACCAGTTTCACCGGTCGTAGAGCGTCTTATGCGGCCCGTAGGCGCTGGGCATGTCATGCCATCCCAATCCGTTTCGGTGGCGAACACGATGCCGCTCAGCACACGGCGATCATCGACCCGGGCTTCCCATGGCTTTTGGGAAAGAACGGCTGCAGCCGCTCCACCTCCCCGTCCGTCAGCTAAAACAGGTCGCCTATCCCGGTCTCCTTACGGAGCCTAAATCAGATCGTTGCTCTCCTAATCAACGGTCCTGACCCTAGAATGGTCACCCCGCCCGATGCTCGCTCTTCACCCAGCGCACCGTCCCCGACGAGGCGCGCATCACCACCGTATCGGTGAACACGCGGCCGCCCTTGCGCTTGACCCCCGCCAGCAGTGAGCCGTCGGTGACCCCGGTCGCCGCGAAGATGCAATCGCCGCGCGCCAGCTCGGTCAGGTCGTATTGCTTGTCGAGGTCGGTGACGCCCCATTTCGCCGCCCGCCCACGCTCGTCGTCGTTGCGGAACAGCAGCCGCCCCTTGAACTGCCCGCCGACGCAGCGCAGCGCCGCCGCCGCCAGCACGCCCTCGGGCGCGCCGCCCGAGCCTAGATAGATGTCGATCGTCGTGTCCGGATCGGTGGTGGCGATCACCCCGGCGACGTCACCGTCGCCGATCAGCATGATGCCGCAGCCTAGCTCGCGCAGCTCCGCAATCAGCGCCTGGTGGCGCGGCCGGTCGAGGACGCAGGCGATGATCTCGTGCGGGGCGACGCCCTTGGCTTCGGCGACCGCGCGGACATTCTCGCTCGGCGAGCGATCGAGGTCGATGATCCCCTCGGGATAGCCCGGCCCGACCGCCAGCTTGTCCATATAGACGTCGGGCGCGTTCAGCAGGCCGCCTTCCTCCGCGATCGCCAGCACCGCCAGGCTGTTGGGGCCGGCGGTCGCGCAGATCGTGGTGCCTTCGAGTGGATCGAGCGCGATGTCGATCTTGGGCCCCTTGCCGATCGCGCTGCCGACCTTTTCGCCGATGAACAGCATCGGGGCCTCGTCGCGCTCGCCCTCGCCGATCACCACCGTGCCGTCCATGTAGAGCGAGTTCAGCGCCTCGCGCATCGCCTCGACCGCGGCGGCGTCGGCCGCCTTCTCGTCGCCGCGCCCGACCAAGGTGGAGGCGGCGATCGCGGCGGCTTCGGTGACGCGCACCATCTCCAGAACCAGTACGCGGTCGAGGACCTGGCTGGCGGCGGCGGTGGTCATGCGGTTCCCCTCTGAAATCTTGATCGGCGGTAGGCGGCGACCGCGACGCTGTCGAGGCGGTCAGTCCCTCAAAAGATCGTTGATGCTCGTCTTGGACCGGGTCTGCGCATCCACCCGCTTGACGATCACCGCGCAATACAGGCCGAGATTGCCGCCGGTCGAACCGGGGACGACCACAGCACAGGGCGGCACCTCGCCCTTGAACACCTCGCCGGTCTGGCGGTCGATGATCTTGGTCGACGCGCCCAGATAGACGCCCATCGACAGCACCGCCCCCTCGCCGACGCGCACGCCCTCGGCGACTTCGGAGCGAGCACCGATGAACGCGCCATCGCCGATGATCACCGGGTCGGCCTGGAGCGGTTCCAGCACGCCGCCGATGCCGGCCCCGCCCGACAGATGGACGTTGCGGCCGATCTGCGCGCAGCTGCCGACCGTCGCCCAGGTGTCGACCATCGTGCCTTCGCCGACATAGGCGCCGATGTTGACGAAGCTGGGCATCAGGATCGCGCCGCGGCCGACGAACGCGCCGCGCCGGACGATGCTGCCGGGAACGGCGCGGAAGCCAGCGGCCCGGAACTCGGCCTCGCTCCAGCCGGAGAATTTGGAAGGCACCTTGTCGAACCAATGGCCGGAGCCCGGCCCATTGTCGATTAGGACGTTATCGTTGAGGCGGAAGCTCAGCAGCACCGCCTTTTTCAGCCACTGATTGACCCGCCAGCCCTCCCCCTCGGGTTCCGCCACCCGCGCCTCGCCGGCGTCGAGCAGCGCCAGCGCCGCCTCGACCGCGTCGCGCACCTCGCCCCTGGTATCGAAGCCCAGCTCGGCGCGGTTCTCCCAGGCGGCATCGATGATGGCAGCGAGATCGGTCATTGGTCCTCCAGGATGGCGTGCAGCCAATGGATCAAGTCGTGAGTGGCGAAGTCGATATGGTCGCGGGCGGCGTCGCCCTCCCGACCACGAGCCTGTTCGGAGCCGTTGTCGACCCACAGGGTCGTCATGCCGATCGCCTTGGCGGGCAGGAGGTTGCGCGCCATGTCGTCGGCGAACAGACTGGCTTTGGGGTCGATCCCGAACGCGGCGCAAAGGCCGGCATAGGCGCTCGCCGCCGGCTTAGGCACCAGCCCCATCGCGTGCACGTCGTGCACCGCCTCGAAACTGTCGCTTAACCCCAACCGCGCCAGGATCCTGTTGGCATAAGGAGCATCGCCGTTGGTGAACACCAGCTTGCGCCCCGGCAGCCGCGCGATCGCGGCGGCGAGCGGCGCATCCTCGTCCAGCACGTCCATCTCGATGTCGTGGACGTAGTTGAGGAAATGATGGGGATCGACATGGTGCTCGCGCATCAACCCGGCCAGCGTCGTGCCATGATCGAGGAAATAGCCCTTCTGGAGCCGGTGCGCCTCAGCCGGCTCGACCCCGAGCAGGTCGCCGATATAGGCGGTCATGCGCGCGTCGATCTGGCCGAAGAGGTTAATCTTCGAGGAATAAAGCGTGTTGTCGAGATCGAAAATCCAGTTGCGGATCGGCTGGAGACGCGCAAGCATGATGGGGAGCCTGTAGGCGGCGGGTCGGCGGCGGGCAAGGCGAGTTGCGGCGCTGGCGAGGCGCGCCGAAACGGGCGGTCGGGATAACCGGCAAAGGGGGGTAGCGGCATGACGAGGCTCGGCACGGCAGGATCGTTGCGCGGCGTGGCGCTGGCCGGGCTGGCGATGCTGGCTGCCTGCGGCGGCGGTGGCGGCG
>NZ_CAHJXA010000163.1 GCF_903644135.1 Sphingomonas bacterium
GAGTTCGCCGGCTTCGAGCTGACCGAGGCGGTCGCCGTCACGACCGTGCTGAAGCAGCTCGGCAACACTCCGCCGCCGATGGACGCAAAGGCGCAGGCGACGCTGGACAAGATCCGCTCGGCAGCACCGGGTGCGGCGTTCGACCGCGCGTATATCGACGCGCAATACGAGAACCACGTCTTCCTGCGCGATCTCGCCACCGCCTATCTGGCCAGCCCGGCGGACATGAGCGACATGATGGAGATGCACGGACGCCACCTCGCGACGCTCGCGCTGGCAACCTTCAAAGAGCACACGATGATCACGCAGCGCATCGCGCACGAGCTCCGCGCCTGACGAGACGACCGGTCTCCTGCCCGCGGGAGGAGTTGCATCATCATCGGCATCGCTTCGCTATGAGGGTCCTCATGCCTCACGCCGTCAAGCACACGCCCGTATCGTTCTTTCCCGACGTCGAAGTGCGCGCTGATGAAGAGGCCGGGACGATCCAGTGGCCAAGCGAGGAGCCTCGGCTAATTGCTGCGGTTCGAACCAACATGGCGGATCGTAACTTGGAGTTGATAGTGCAAGCCGATCCTAGACTGCGGCCGCGTCTGAAGTTGCGCGCGGTGACCTAGATGGAACGATTGTTCCCGCATGCGCTTTTGGTATGTGTCGCCGAAAATCGGCCGCCTGCTCCGCACGAGTTATCTGCGATGGCAGACAAGATTGGTCGAGAGGTCTTCGCGCACCGCCTTTCCGCGATTGAGCACAGCCAAGCCATCTCTATGGCCTACGCCGCCCTCGCGGGTCAGCAGCCTGCAAATAAGCGTGCATATCCAACATAGGCGGCGGCGTGGCATCCATCCTTTCGCGGGAACGTTGCTTTGAACGTGGACAGCGAAGGCGCAAGCTGCGGCGTCGATGGCGTCATTATAGGGCATGCAGCGCGTCTAATGAGGCAGCAGCACACACCAAGACGCTCATCTCTTCTCCTAAAGAAGGAGAGAGAGCCGATGCGTAGCGCAATCAAATTGAGTTTCGATCGGCGATGGCAGTGCCTGCTCGCCGCCGCATGCGTCGCGTCGCTGGCGGTCTCGCCGTGTCGAGCACAACGAGCGCCGGTGCTGCCGAGCGGCGAGCATGTGCAGTCCGGCACGGTAACAATCGCGCTCGGTTCCGCTGGCACGCTGACGGTCCAACAGTCGTCACCGACGGCCATTGTGAGCTGGAACGACTTCTCGATCGGCGCGGGCGGCACCGTGAGGTTCGAGAACGGTAACGGGGCGACGTTGAACCGCGTGACCGGTACCAACACCTCGCAGATTGACGGCTCTCTGCTTGCCTCCGGCTCGGTCTATCTCGTGAACCCGCATGGCGTGATCGTCGGCAAGTCTGGCGTGGTTCAAGTTGGAGGCAGCTTCGTCGCCTCCACGCTCGATATCGCGGATGCGGACTTCCTCGACGGCGGCAACAACAGCTTCGCGGGGCCGTCGCGCGCCAGCGTCGTCAATCTGGGCCGAATCGGTGCCTTGGGCGGCGATGTCGCGCTGTTCGCGACCACAGTGCGCAACCAGGGCAACATCACCGCGCCCGCCGGTGACGCAGCGCTGCTCGCCGGATCTTCGGTACTGATGCGCGACGCGGCATTGGACGGCGGGCGTTTCGTCGTGCTGGTCGGCGACAAGGACAGTTCGGTCACCAACACCGGCGCGATCGCCGCGGCGGCGACCGACCTGATCGCCGCCGGCGGATCGATCTATGCGCTGGCCGGCAACATCAGCGGCATCCTCCAGGCCGACACCGTGACCGGGATCAACGGGCGCGTCTTCCTAACTGCGAGCACTGGCGGCTCGGTGATGATTGGTACCGCCCGGATCACGTCATCGTCGCCTTCCTATGGCGGCGATATCGAGATCAGCGGAACAACGATCGCCATCGCCGCGGGCGCGATCCTCGACGCCTCTGCTTTGAGTATCGGCGGTCAGATCAATATCGTCGCCGATCAGGGGCTCCGCTTCGATGGCACCGCGCGCGCAAACGGCACCGACCAGGGCGGGCTGGTGCGAATGGCCGGCCGCAGCCTCGACGTCGCCAGCGCGCGTGTCGAGGCGAGCGGTACGACGCTCGGCACCTGGACCATCGAGCAGCCCAGCTTCGTTATCGACGCTGGCGCCGCAGGGGCGATCAATCGGCAACTCCGCACGGTGAACGTCGAGGTGGACGCCAACCAGGCTGATTTCGGCGAGCCATCCAACGGCGGCGATCTGATCGTCGCCGCCCCGATCAGTTGGTCGAGCGGCAACCGGCTGACCCTGTTCGCGCAGAATGCACTACATGTGAACGAAAACGTCACCGTTGCCGGACCCGGCACGCTTAACCTCTACGCGTTCGGCAGTGACAATGCCGGTCCGCTCCTCACCTTCGCGCCCAATCGCAGCATCAGCTTCACCGGTTCCCCTACCGGTGCGCAGGCGCTGTTCCTTAACGACGACCAATATACCCTGATCTACAATTTGGCCGGTCTCCAGGCGATCGGTGCCGACCCGACGGGTGCCTACGCGCTTGCCCGTTCGATCAGCGCTAGCGCGACAACGCTCTCGGGGCCGGTCGCGGGGGGGCTCGGCAGCGATCCGTTTAGCGGTCAATTCGACGGCCTCGGCCACAGCATCAACGGTCTCAAGATCGATGCGCCTGGCAAGAGTTTGGTAGGGCTGTTCGGCGCGGTGACCGGCTATTTGCGCAACGTCAACCTGGTCGGCGGGTCGGTCGTCGGCGGATCGACCGTCGGTGCCCTCGCGGCCTATCTCGACGGTGGCGGCATCGAGCGATCGAGCAGCTCGGCCTCAATCACCAGCCGCGATTCCACGCCGGCGGGCGGCATCGGCGGGCTTGTCGGCTCGGTCTATCTCGCTTCGGTAGATGCCAGCAGCGCCACAGGCATCGTCTACGCCCCAGGCGCCACCGGGGTCGGCGGGCTGATCGGGACCGGTTATGGCCTCAGCGTCACCAACTCCTTCGCCACCGGCGCAGTCACCGGCGGTCAGGGGACGGGCGGACTGGTCGGCAGCGAGAGCCGCAGCGGGATCGACGCCAGCTACGCGAGCGGAGCGGTGACCGGCACCAGCCAGGTCGGCGGCTTGGTCGGTGTCGCCAGCTATGGCGGGGGCGCGACCAACTCGCAGGCGAGCGGCCGGGTCACCGGCGGTGGCATGGTGGGCGGGCTGATTGGCAATCTGCTATCAGGCTACATGGCGAACGTCGGCGCCAGCGGCAACGTCTCCGCCAGCAGCGGTCGCGGCGGTGGTCTCGTAGGGTCCGTCACCGACAGCGACATCGAGGGAGCTTCGGCCAGTGGCCGGGTGACCGGCGGCGCCGGCTCGGGCGGGCTGATCGGCGCGATAGACACCTCGACGGTCGCAAACGCGACGGCGACCGGCGGCGTGACCGGTGCGAGCGATGTGGGTGGCCTCATCGGTACGTCCTCGCAGGACAGGCTGCGAACTGTGGTCGCAACCGGGGCGGTTAATGGCACGATCGGCATTGGGCAGAATGTCGGCGGTCTGATCGGCCGCAGCACGACCGACGACATCGCCGGCGCACGAGCGGCTAATTCGGTGCGCGGCCGCACTAATGTAGGCGGTCTGATTGGCCGGCGCTCCGGCGGCACGTTGAGCGACGCCTCCGCAACCGGTCCAGTGAGCGGCACCAGCCATGTCGGACCTTTAATCGGGCTGGAGGATCCGGCGTCCTGACGCGGCGATGACCGGCTGGCTGCTGGTACTGGCGTTAGCGAGCGCCGGGCCGGCGTCGGCGCAGGTGATTGAGCGGCACTTGCCGCCGGTGCCGTCGTCGGCTCCGCCGCAATTGGGCGAACGCACACAGCCGGCCGAGACCGACGACCGCCCCTTCGGCTCGCGGCTTATCGGTATCGTGCTGCTCGGTCCCGGTGAGGCGGTACCCATGGCCCCGGTGCAGGGAGTCGAGATAGGCAACCTCGCGCCGCTCCGGCGCGTAGCTCTTATCCGAGCGCTGGTGCCGCTCCTCGGCCAGCCCTTGTCACGCAGGCTGATCGCCGAAGTGCGGGTTGTGGTGAGCCGACGCTATCGCCGCGCCGGCTATCCGTTCGTCTCGGTCACCACGCCGGAACAGGAACTGACGGGCGGCACTCTGACCCTGAGAGTCGTCGAGTTCAAAGCTGGCCGCCTGCGGGTGCGCTCGACCCGCGCCGGGGCGGTCGACCGGGTCGCAGGACGCATCCGCTTTCCGGCGGACGGGCGGATCGATGCGCGGGCGCTGCAGCAGGATCTTGCCTGGCTGGATCGCAACCCTTTTCGCCGGACGGGCGCGGTGTTCAGCGCCGGCGCGGAACTGGCCACGACCGACATGACGATAACCGTTGTACCGACCCGTCCGTGGCAGGCCTTTGCCGGCGTCAGCAGTTCGGACTCACCCTCGACCGGCAACGTGCGGTTCTATGCGGGAGCGTTGGCTGGAGGGCTATTAGGCACGGACAGCATCCTGTCCGCTCAGGCAACGACGTCGGGGTTTGGCGACCCCAGCTATCTCGGTGTGGGCGTGCGCGTTGTGGAGCCGCTCGGCGTCCGACGCGAACTGTCGCTTCTCGTCGGCTATGTCCGCAGCGATGCGAGCGCGGCACCTTTTTCCTCGCTCGCGCATACGGTCGAGGGCTCGCTGGACCTGCGCTTCGCCTTGCCCCCAAGGCTAGCCGGTGACGGCCACCTTGGGATCGAAGCCGGGTATCAGCGGATCGAAGCCCGGTTCGGCGGCGAGCCCATCTTCCGCGTCGATGCATCGACGCTGGCGCTGTTTGCGCGCTACACCGCGACGGTCTCGCTCCACGGCGGCACGCTGTCCACCGATGTCGCGTTGCACGCCAGCCCCGGCGGCATAGGCAGCAACAATCGGGCGGATCGCCTGTTCTACGGTCAGGAACGTTCGGGATCGGCGACCTACACTTATCTAACGGCAGAAGGCACGCTGGACCACATGATCGCGAGCAGGCTTGGCTGGCAGACGCAATTGATCATTCAGGTGAGTCCCAATCCGCTGCCCGGGCTCGATCAGATCGGGCTCGGTGGATCGAGCTACGTTCGCGGCTACACGCTCGACGATGGAGGCTACGATACGGGTGTCGTCGCTCGCAACACCCTGACGCTCGCAGCAGATCAATTGAGCCGGCTTGCCGCTTATGCGTTCACAGATTGGGGCTATGGTGTGGTGGTCGATACGCCGCGCCACTCGACCTTTGGTTCGATCGGTGTCGGTTTCAGTCGCGCCCTCGGCTGGGGAGTTCGCGTCCGTGCCGAAGTTGCGCTTCCTTTGCTCGACGGGCCGCGAACCACGGCAATCCATCCGCGTGCTTTTGCCCGCGCCGAATTTGCTCTATGAAAAGCAATCTGTGGGGTCTGTCAGACTAAATGCACCGGCTGGTAAGGAGGCCAGGGGCGTTGTCAGACGAACGTGGCAGCAGCAGGCAGGCGATGCTAGCAGCGGCGGATGCCGCGCATATCGAGAGCCAAACCGCCTAGCCCGTTCCGGTGCTTCAGCTCGTCACCCGAGGTGATCCGGCTGGTGGTGCTCATGTACGTTCGCTTCCCGCTGTCGCGGAGGAACGTCGAGGACCTGCTGTTCGAGCTCGGGGTCGACGTGAGCCATGAGACGATCCGCTTCTGGTGGAACCGGTTCGGTCCGATGTTCGCGAGCGAGGTGCGCCGACGGCGGGTCAGCTACATGCGGGGGTTCCGCCACTGGCGCTGGCACCTCGACGAGGTGTTCGTGAAGATCAACGGTGAGACGCACTACCTGTGGCGAGCCGTCGATCACGAAGGTGAGAACCTTGAGAGCTACGTCACGAAGACGAGGGACAAGGCCGCCGCGCTCTCCTTCATGAAGAAGGCGCTGAAGCGCCACGGCAGCCCCGAGGCGATCACCACCGACGGGCTGCGCTCCTACGGTGCGGCGATGAAGGAGCTGGGCAACGCCGAGCGTCAGGAGATCGGCCGACACGCCAACAACCGAGCGGAGAACAGCCACCTGCCGTTCCGACGACTAGAACGAGCTATGCTGCGCTTTAGACAGATGAAGACGCTACAGAAGTTCGCCTCCGTCCACGCCAACGTCCACAACCACTTCAACCACGAACGCCACCTCGTCGACTGAGCTGCTGCCGGTCCGATGGACACGAGGTTAAGCTACCTGCGCCTGCCGCTCGAAGTCCATGGGGCTGAGATAGC
>NZ_CAHJXA010000164.1 GCF_903644135.1 Sphingomonas bacterium
GGGTGGCACACGCGCTGGGCGTCGCCTTCTGGGACTGGGGTGCGCGGATGGGCGGGCGCTGCTCGGCCACCGCCTGGGCGAGCGCGTCGCCGCCGCTGATGCGCGGCGACCGCGTCCACTTCACCTCGGCCGGCGGGGCGGAGATCGCGCGTCGCCTGCAGGCCGACCTCGACGCCGCAATGGCCCCCTAGGCGGATGCTGTTCCCGACGCTTGGCTTCGGCCTGTTCTTCCTGTTCGTCTACGTCGTCGCCTGGGCGTTCTCGGCCAGCAACGAGTGGCGCAAGATCGCGCTGCTGCTCGCCAGCTGGTTCTTCTACGGTGCTTGGGACGGGCGGTTCGTGGCGCTGCTGATCGGGTCGGCGGCGGTCAACTGGGCATTGGCGCGGTTGGTCGCCCGCTCGTCGCGGCCCGGCGTGCGCAAGGCGCTGGTCTGCGTCGGCGTGGCGGCGAACCTCGGCGTGCTCGGCGGGTTCAAATATGCCGGCTTCTTCTCCGAACAGCTCGCCGCGCTGCTGGGCGTCCTTGGCCTGACCCGCGACGTGCCGCTGCTCCAGGCCCTGCTGCCGGTCGGCATCTCGTTCTTCACCTTTCAGGCGATCTCGTATCTCGTCGACGTCTATCGGGGCCGGGTCGAGCCGGCGGGGCTGCTCGACCTGACGCTGCTGATGTCGTTCTTCCCGCACCTCGTCGCCGGGCCGATCGTGCGCGCGTCGGACCTGCTGCCGCAGTTCCGCGAAGCACCGCGCGCCGATCGCGGCCGGGCGACGGCGGGGCTGCTGCTGATCGTCTGGGGGCTGTTCAAGAAGGCGGTGATCGCGTCCGAGCTGGCGACGGCGCTGGTCGACCCGGCGTTCCACGATCCCGCGTCGCGGTCGAGCTTCGACCTGCTGATCGCCGGCTATGGCTATGCGGTGCAGATCTTCTGCGACTTCTCCGCCTATACCGACATGGCGATCGGCATCGCCGCGCTGCTCGGCTACACCTTCCCGCGCAATTTCGACCAGCCGTATCGCGCCCGCTCGCTGCAGGAGTTCTGGCGGCGCTGGCACATCAGCCTGTCGAGCTGGCTGCGCGACTATCTCTATATCCCGCTCGGCGGCGGACGCGGCTCGCTGGCGTTCGCGTGCCGCAACCTGATGCTGACCATGCTGCTCGGCGGGCTGTGGCATGGCGCGAGCTTCAACTTCATCATCTGGGGCGCGTGGCACGGCGCGGTGCAGAGCGCCGAGCGCATCTGGCGCGCCCGGAAGCCGGCATGGTGGCGGCCGCTGCCCGCTTGGGCGGGGGTGCTGGTGACGTTCCACATCGTCCTCGCCGGCTGGATCTTCTTTCGCGCGGCGACGCTGGCGGAGGCGCTGCGCTATTGCGGCGGGCTGTTCACCGGCAACTGGCGCGACACGCTGGTGACGCCGCTGTCGCTGGCGCTGGTGGCGCTGGGCCTGGGGATCAACTTCCTGCCGGCGCGCTGGCTGCCGCGGCTGGCCGAACGGTTGCGCCACTGGCCGGCCCCGCTGCTCGGGCTGGCGCTCGGCGTCGCGATCCTGGTGATCGACACGATGCGCCCGGCCGGCGTCGCGCCGTTCATCTACTATCGGTTCTAGGAGGACGCATGACCACCAGTGCGGACCAGGGCTCGATCGCCGATGTCGGCTCGCCGGTGCTGATCGCGGCCGATCCGGTCGACGACGACGCCGCATGGCGCTGGACCAGCGTGACGATCGCGGTCGCGACGGTGCTGCTCGTCCTGCTCAACGCCGACGCGGTGAGCGGCTGGTTCGACGATCTCACCCCCAACACCGTCGTCGAGCAGGCGCACGCACCGGTCGCCGGCTGGGCCGATGCGACCAGGCGCGGCGGGCTGGATGCGCCGCGCGCGACGCTCCATGCGGCGTGGCAGAAGGTGCGCGCCGCGCGCTTCGGCAGCGAGCAGCCCGGCGAGCGCGGCGCGGCCGACTAGCGGTAGAAGACGTGACCGCCGATCTGCGCCACGCGCACCCGGCCGGCCATCGGCGAATAGGCGGCGTGGAAGAACAGCGCGCCCGGCGCGACCTCGTCGCCGCCGCCGTTCAGCGTGTCGGTGGCGATCGCCACCGCGTCGCTCCAGCCGTCGGTGGAGCGCTGCGGCTCGAACGCGTCGACGTCGAAGAACTGGCCGTGCTGCTTGGCGACCGCGCAGGCGTCGGCGGCGAAGCGGCCGCTCTTGATGCGGGTACGGATGACCTGGGCGACCGCGACGCGGCCGATGCGCGGCTCGTTGGCGGCTTCGTGCATGATGATCTTGGCGATGCACTCGACCTGCCGGAGATCTGGCGTCGGCGCGGCGGCCACCTGGGGCGTCAGGTCGGGAGCGGGTTCGCTCGGCAGGATCGCCGCCGGCGTGGTCTGCGCGAAACTGGCCGTGGAAGAGGCGATGGCCATCGTCACGGCGATCGCGGACAGCGACAGGAGCTTGTTGATCGTAGGTCGGGAACCGGTGTGCATCTAGGGCCGCTTATGTGCGCAAGGCGTCCGGGCGACCGCGAGAGGCGGTAAGTGGCGAGCCGCCGGATTCCCCACGTCTCGCCTTTTCCGTCCAATACAGGAAGGGGTCGGCTCAACTGCCGCGCGCGATGGCTGCGGCCTGGCGGAGAGTCAAAGCGCGCTCGGCGAACCGTTGCGGAACCGGGACGAACGCTGCCCCTGGCCGATGCGGTGAGAAGCATGACCGGATGCGCGATCCGGGGTTAGATAATCGCGGCCGGGTTCGCTAAATCGTGTCCATGACCGCCGCCAACCTTCGCCGCCTGCGCCAGCTTCACCTGTATTTCGCGGTGTTCTTCGCGCCCGCGATCGTCTTCTTCAGCTTCTCGGGCGTGCTGCAGACCTATGGCTTCCACGAGGCGCGGGGCGGCCGTGGCGAGCCGCCCGCATGGATCAAGATCATCGCCAGCCTCCACCAGCATCAGCGGCTGCACCGGCCCGAACGACCCAGGCCAGCCGGCCCGGCGCTGACCGCGGCGGGTGACCACGACCACCCGCGCGGCGGTGGTGGTGGCGACGACCATGCCCGGCCGCCGGGTGGCGGCAACGGCATCGGGCTGATCGGGCTGAAGCTGTTCACCGGCCTGATGGGCGTCGGCCTGATCGTCGCCTCGCTGCTCGGCATCGTCATCGCGCTCGCCACCCGCTCGACGCGGCGGGTGTCGGTGGTGATGCTGGTGCTGGGAACGTTGCTGCCGGTGGCGCTCATCCTCGTCTGATCGCTGCACCTCGACCCCGCGCCCCGCCCGCGCTAGGCCGGTGCGCGGTGCTGCGCGTCGTCCACCATCCCGATTATGTCGGCCCCGCCCCGCCCGACAGCGGCGTCGCGTCCGACAAGTACGGGCTGGTGATGGACGCGCTGCGCGACAGCGGCACGGCCCTGGAGGTCCATACCCCCGCGCCGATGCCGCGCGAGTGGATCGAGGCGGTGCACGACTCCGCCTATGTCGAGCAGGTGCTGGCGCTGGCGGTTCCGCGCGACAAGGAGCGGCGGATCGGCTTTCCGGTGACGGCGCATGTCCGCCGCCGCTCGCTGCTGTCGGTGGGCGGCACCTGGGCGGCGGCGCGGCTCGCCCTCGCGCACGGCTTCGCCGCCAATGGCGCGGGGGGCAGCCACCATGCCCTCGCCGACACCGGCGCGGGCTATTGCGTGTTCAACGACCTCGCCATCGCCGCCAACCGCCTGCTCGCCGAGGGCGAGGCGGGGCGCATCCTGATCCTCGACCTCGACGTGCATCAGGGCGACGGCACCGCGGCGCTGACCGCGGGCAAGCCTGCGATCTTCACCCTGTCGCTACACGCCGAGCGCAACTTCCCGGCGCGCAAGCAGCGCTCGACGCTCGACGTGCCGCTCGCCGACGGGCTGGGCGACGACGCCTATCTGGCGGCGCTGGCCGAGGTGTTGCCGGGCGTGCTCGACCGGTTCGCGCCCGACCTGATTCTCTACCAGGCGGGGGTCGATCCGCATGGCGACGACCGGCTCGGCCGGCTGGCGCTGAGCGATGCCGGCCTGGAGCGGCGCGACCGCTATGTCATGCACCAGGCGCGGACCCGCGGCATCGCCGTCGCGAGCACGCTGGGCGGCGGCTATGGCGAGGACCGGCTGGCGATCGCCCGCCGCCATGCCGCGACGATGCTGGCGCTCGCCGACGAGGCGGAGTGGTCGGGCCAGCCCGACGGCAGCAGGAGATCGCCATGCCTCACCTGACCGGCGGCCGCGTCGCAGCGCTGATCCTGCTCGCCATCGTCGTCGCGCTGGGGATCGCCGCGGCGATGACCTCGCCGCCGGGGCTGCTCAGCTTCCTCGACGGCATGGTCGGCGGCGGCCGCGGCACGCACCGCACCGGCGAGGGCATCCCGTTCGGTCGCCACGGCCAGACGCTCGACGTGTGGCAGCCGCAGTCCGGGCCGGGCGGCGTCGCACACCATGGCCTGCCGGTGGTAATCTTCTGGTACGGCGGCGGCTGGGCGCACGGCTCGCGCGGGGCGTACGCCTTTGCCGGCCGTGCCTTCGCCCATGCCGGCTTCATCGCGATCGTGCCCGACTATCGCAAGGTGCCGGCGGTCAGCTTCCCCGCCTTCCTGCAGGACGGGGCGGAGGCGGTGAAATGGGCGCGCGACCATGTCGCCGACTATGGTGGCGACCCGCGCCGGATCGCGCTCGCCGGCCATTCGGCGGGGGCGTATACGGCCGCGATGCTGACCCTCGACCCGCGCTGGCTGCGGGCGGAGGGCGTCGATCCGGGCATCGTCAAGGCGGCGGTCGGCCTGTGCGGACCCTATGACTTCTATCCCTTCACCGTCGAGCGCGCGGCGGCGGCGATGCGCGGCGCGGCCGATCCGCTGATGACCCAGCCGATCCACTTTGCCCGCGCCGACGCCGCGCCGATGCTGCTGGTGTCGGCGGGCGACGACGTGCAGGTCCACGCCCATAACGCGATCAACCTGACCGCGCGGCTGAAGGCGGTCGGGGGCCGTGTCCTCCACGAGGATTATCCTGGCCTCAGCCATGAGAACATCGTCATGGCGCTGTCCAAGCCGTTCCGCGGCAAGGGGCCGGTGCTGGCGCACGCCGTCGCCTTCCTGAACCGCGAGATGCCGCCAAGCCGCTGACCGCCGCCCCTGCCCGAACTCCGGTGGCAAAGACTTAACCTCGTCCCGCTACACCGGCGGGCGAGGCACCGTGACGATATTCCCTGCTCGCATCCCTGGCCGGGCGACCGGCCCCCTGATCACCGGCGCGGCGTTCTATGTCGCCGCCGCAGGGGCGTTGATGCTCACCCGGGGCATCGACGGACTGGCCGCGCTGTGGCCGGCGAACGGCATCCTCCTCGCCGCGCTGATCATCGTCGCGCCGCGCAACGCCTGGAAGCACATCGCCGCCGCCGGCATCGCCAGCTTCCTTGCCAATCTGGGCGCGGGCGTCGGCGTGGTCGCCAGCGCCGGCTATACCCTCGCCAATATCGTCGAGGCGTTGATCGCGTGGCGGCTGGCGCAGGGCCGCGACCGCAGCCTGCCCTCGTTCCTGACTCCCGCGGCGGTCGCCCGCTTCTTCCTCGCCGCCTGGGTGGCGGCGCTGGTCAGCGCGACATTGGCGGCGATATTCACGCTGTCGAACGCGCTCGCCAGCTGGTCGTCATGGGTGACGACCGACCTGCTCGGCATGTTGATCGTCACGCCGGTGATCGTCACCGGCTACGCCGCGCTGGGCGCGCGCGCGCGGGCGGCGGCGAGACCGGTCGAGACGGCCACTCTCCTGTTCGGTGTCGGCGCGATCACCGCCTTCTCGTTCACGCAGTCGAGCTATCCGCTGACCTTCCTGCCGCTTGCCGCGCTGCTGGTCGCGACGTTGCGACTGGGGCCGTTCGGGGCGGCGGCCGGGGTCGCGATCATCGCCGCGATCTGCTCGTGCTGCAGCAGCTTCGGGCTGGGGCTGCTGGGCTCGTTCCACCATGGCGGCGCCAAGCTGCCGGTCATGTTCCTCCAATTCTACCTGTTCGTGCTGCTGGCGACCAGCCTGCCGCTCGCCGCGCTGCTCGCCGTGCGCGATCGGCTGATGCGGCAGCTGGGCGAGAGCAACCGGCTGTTGCGCCTCGCCGAGCGCAGCGCCGGGCTGGGCCATTGGCGGGTCGGCACCGCGGGGCGGGCGAGCTATTGCTCGCCGGAGGTGCTGCGCATCCACGGGCTGACCGCCGATCAGGCCCTGCC
>NZ_CAHJXA010000165.1 GCF_903644135.1 Sphingomonas bacterium
GAGCCCGCCCGCGCCGAGCGGCTGCTGGCGCTGACCGGGCTCGATCCCGCCGAGCTGCGTGCGCGCGCGGCTGAGCCGGCGGTGCTGGCGGCGGCGTTGGCGTTCCTGGAGAGCCACGAGCCGGATCTGGTCGCCTGCGCCGATGCGCTGGGGATGGCACCCGCTACGCTGGTCGCAGCACGTGGGGAGCTGGAGCGATGAGCCGGCCGCTGCTGATCACCGATTGCGACGAGGTGCTGCTGCACATGGTCCGCCACTTCGGCGTCTGGCTGGACGAGGCGCGCGACATGGATTTCAGCATCGCCCATGGTGACTTCGAGCGGCGCATCAGGCGTCGCGGTAAGGACGGGATCAGGCCTGACCCGCTGACCCAGGAGGAGATGTGGGGGCTGCTCGACGGGTTCTTCCCGGACGAGATGCATCGCCAGACGCTCGCCCCGCACGCGGCGGACGCGCTGGCGGCGCTGGCCGAGACCGCCGATATCGTCATCCTGACCAACCTCGGCGATCACTGCCGCCAGCCGCGGATCGAGCAGCTGGCGCGGTTCGGCATCCGTCACCGGGTTGAATGCAACCATGGCGGCAAGGGGGAGCCGGTGGCGGCGCTGGTCGCGGAATATGGCGCGTCAGTGACGGTGTTCGTCGACGACCTCGCCATTCACCACGACTCGGTCGCGCGTCATGCGCCGGAGGTGTACCGGCTGCACATGGTCGCCGAACCCGAGCTGGCCCCAACCGTGCCGACCGCGCCCGCCGCCCACGCCCGCATCGACGACTGGCGGGCCGCGCAGGCCTGGATCGCCGACCGCTTTGCCGCGGGCGTTCCCGCCCCAGCCGAGGAGACCGTTTCGTGACCACCCAGATCGATCGCCGGCTGGAGGAGCTGGGCCTGACCCTGCCGCAGGCGGCCGCGCCGGTCGCCTCCTATGTCCCGGTCGTCGAGGCGGGCGGGCTGCTCCACGTCTCCGGCCAGCTGCCGTTCCAGGGCGGCGCGGTCGTCACCGGCCGGCTGGGCGAGGACACCAGCCTGGAAGAGGGGCAGGAGGCGGCGCGCGCCTGCGCGCTGATGGTCGTGGCGCAGGTCAAGGCGGCGCTGGGCGGCGACCTGTCGCGGGTCGCACGCATCGTCAAGCTGGGGGTGTTCGTCAATTCGACGCCGGACTTCACCGATCAGCCCAAGGTCGCCAACGGCGCGTCCGACCTGATGGTGGCGCTGTTTGGGGAGGCGGGCCGCCACGCGCGCGCCGCGGTCGGCGTCGCGGCGCTGCCGCTGGGCGCGGCGGTGGAGGTCGATGCGATCGTCGCGCTCGCCTGAACTGGCGGGGCGGCGCGCCGACGCCTATCTGGCGCTGACGTGACCAGCATCACCGCCCGTATCGCCAATGGCGTTTCGTCGATTCCCGCCGACCAGTGGGACGCCTGCGCCGGCGACGGCAACCCGTTCGTCGGCCACGCCTTCCTCGCCGCGCTGGAAGTGTCGGGCAGCGTCGGCGGTCGCTCCGGGTGGCAGCCGTTGCCGATCGTCATCGACGGCAGCGACGGTGCGGTCGCCGCGGTCGCGCCCGCCTATGTGAAGAGCCATAGCCAAGGCGAATATGTCTTCGATCACGCCTGGGCGGACGCGTGGCAGCGTGCCGGCGGTGCCTATTACCCCAAGCTTCAGGTCGCCGCGCCCTTCTCGCCGGTGCCGGGGCCGCGGCTGCTGCTGCGCGACCCGTCGCAGGCACCCGCGCTGATCGCCGGACTAGAAGCGGTGACGACCCAGAACGAGATGTCGTCCGCCCACGCGACCTTTGTCGATCCCGACCAGCTGCCGGTGTTCGAGGCGGCGGGATGGCTGATCCGCCAGGGTACCCAGTTCCATTGGCGCAACGGCGGCTTTGCGCGCTTCGACGACTTTCTCGACACGCTGGCCAGCCGCAAGCGCAAGGCGATCCGCAAGGAGCGCGCCGCCGCCGTCGAGGGCCTGACGATCCGCCACCTGACCGGCGCGGCGATCACGCCCGCCTATTGGGACGCGTTCTGGACCTTCTACCAGGATACCGGCCGCCGCAAATGGGGGCAGCCCTATCTCACCCGCCGTTTCTTCCCGCTGCTGGGTCAGGCGCTGGGCGACCGGGTGCTGCTGATTGTCGCCGAGCGTGACGGCAGGCCGATTGCGGGGGCGCTCAACCTGATCGGGGCGGACACGCTGTACGGCCGCTATTGGGGCGCGACCGAGGACGTGCCGTTCCTCCATTTCGAATTATGCTATTACCAGGCGATCGACGCGGCGATCGCGCGCGGGCTGGCGACGGTGGAGGCAGGCGCGCAGGGCGAGCACAAGCTGGCGCGCGGCTATGAGCCGGTCGCGACCTGGTCGGCGCACTTCATTCCCGAGCGCAACTTCCGCTATGCCATCGCCGACTTCCTGGTCCGCGAGAGCGAGGCGGTGGCGGAGAGCCGCGACTATCTGGCCGAGCTGACGCCCTTCCGCCGCGGGTAGAGGCCCCTGGGAAACACGCCATAGTCGGCGGAGGTGATCCGCTTGGGCTGGGTGCGATCGTCGACGCGGAACAGCACGTCGCGGCCGCTGCGCCAGACCGGCGTCAGGCCGCTGACCATCCCCGGCTCATAGGGCGGCGGATTGAGCATCCAGACGTAATCGAACGCGTCGCGGGGAAAGTCGGCCAGCGCCATCCGCACCGGCCGCCACCATTCGCCGCGGCAATACAGGTCGGTGACGATCTGCGACGGATCATGGGCATAGCCGTCGGCGGCGGTGTAGCGGGTGGTCAGCAGCTGCGCCCCCGCCATCGACCATTGGTCGTTGGTATAGGCGAGCTTGCGCTCCAGCAGCAGCGCCGGGATGTGCTCCAGCCGCGTATAGGCCCAGTCGTCATAGCAATGCCGCCCGACAAAGCTGACCACGCGGGCATGGACCGGCAGGTGGTCGAGCGCGGTCAGCACCCGGTCGTAGCTGGCGGCGTAGAGCGCGTAGCTCCACGTCGTCGCCGCCAGCCGCACGCCGTAGAAGGCCAACCCCAGCGCCGCAAACCGCGCGATGCTGCGCGCCGGCAGCCAGGGGCGCGGGCGCACCGCGATCACCGCGACCGCGACCATGAACGGGGCGAGGCGCATGTCGGCATAGGCGCTGCCGAACACCACGCGCGGCAACAGGATGAACACCGCGAGCAGGAACAGCGCCGACAGCCCCAGGCTGCGTGAATATTCCAGCCGCTTGTCGCGCCAGCCCATGAACAGGATCAGGAACAGCAACCCGGCCGAGACCACGTCGAACACCCGCCAGCGGTCGCGCAGGATCATCGACACCCACCAGTATTTCTTGTTCCAGTCGAACCAGTCGAGGGTCTGGCCGGTGACGTGCTCGCCCGAGCGCCACAGTGCCATCAGCACGAGCGGGGGCGCGAGCGGGAGGCAGTTCAGCCCGGCGCGCAGCCAGCTTTCCAGCCAGTGGCCGCTCCTGCCATCCTTGCGCAGGTCGTGCTGGCGGAACATCTCCGCCGAGAAGCCCAGCACGCCCAGCACCCCCCAGCCAAAGGTGTGGCACACCCACAACAGGCACGACAGCGGCACGAACAGCGCCGCGCGCAGGCGCAGATGCCCGGTGCGCGCCAGCCGCAGCCATAGCGCGAACAGGTTGAGGGCGATGCCCATCGACAGCGCGAAGTTCACGAACCCGAACTGGAAGGGGTAGCTGTACGCCAGCGGCAGCGCGAACAGCGCGGTGGCGGGGATGCGGCCATGCACCTCGCGCGCGATGCCGAGCAAGCCGGCGACGGTCAGTGCCGGGATGCAGAGGACGATCAGCTTCACCGCGAGCTCCAGCCCGACCAGCTTGGCGAGCGGGATGACCAGCAGGTCGATGCCGAGATTGCCGATCAGCTGCCAGTGAAAATCGTACCAGCCGGCCAGCTCGGGATAGGTGGCGATGGCAAGCTGGACCCGGTAGCGTCCCATATGGCCCGGCAGGTCGACCAGCGGCGGGATCGTCGGCCACAGCAGCGGCACCGTCGCCACCAGCGCCGCCGCCAGCACGAACCAGCGGGTCTGCCACCAGCGGCGGGGTTCGGAGGACGTCGGCGTCATGTCGCCGGCCTATCCCGGTGGACCGCGGCACGGCAAGCATCGGGCAAGGGCGCGCGAACGGCGTAGACCGCGCTGCGCGGATCGGCCCAGATCGGCCGGAGGTCGGGTGCCGAGACCCGCCCGACCGGAAACCCGATCGTCCAGACGCGCGAGAAGGTGCAGCGATCGAAACGCGCGATCGCCGCGTCGAGATCGGTGGTGCGGTAGCTGGCGTCCTCCGGATAGACGAGCTGCGACGGATCGCGATCGAGCGGGGCGGCGGAGGGATGCAGGGGGCGGATCGGCTGCTGGCCGGGGATCGCCCATTGCTCGTTGGTGAACACCCGACGCCGGGCGGTGGCGATACCGGCGATATGCGCCAGCCGCGAAGGCGACCATGGCGCGCCAGGCTGATCGACGAGGACCAGCGTGCCGCTGCCCTGGGGCAGCGAGGGAAGCGCGCGCAGCACCATCGCCTGATCCTGAGCGTAGAGCAGGAACGACAAGGTGGTCGCGACGGTGCGGGCGGCGACGAAAGCGGACGCTGTGAGCGCCAGTCGCCGCTCCAGCCGGTCGCTGTCGGGACGCACCTCGACCGCCAGCAGCGCCAGCGCGACGCTGGCCGGCAGCATCCTCATGTCGACATAGGCACCGCCATCGGCGAGCCGGGGCAGGCACAGGAACGCGGCGATGCCTGCCAGCGCGGGCACGCCGAGTACTGGCACGAACCGCAGCCGCGGCGAGCGGATCGCCGCCCATAGCGTACAGGCGATCAGCGCGACGCCCGCCAGGTCCCACCATTGCCAATGGTCACGCAGCAACGAAACGACCCATTGCGCCTTGGCGAGGAGATTGAACCAGTCGCCGGTATCGCCCGCCCGCTGTCCGCCCGCGAGCCGCGCTGCCAGCGGCAGCGCCATCGGCAGGCAGAACAGCGCCGCATGTCGCCCTGCGCGCCAGACGCCCAGGCCGTCTGCGCGCGCCAGCTGCCATTCGGCGGCAAGGACGAACAGCCCCAGCATCGCCCAGCCAAAGCTGTGCGCCAGCCAAGTGACCGCGGCGATCGGCGCGAACAGCGCGATCCGCCACGCCGCCGGCCGCGTGCGCGCCAGCCGCAGCCACAGCGCCAACCCGGCCAGCGCCATCGCCTGCGCCAGGCAGAAATTGATGAAGCCGAGTTGAAACGGAAAGCCGAAGGCGAGGGGCAGCGCCAGCCCGGCGCTCGCGGGCAGACGGCCATGCGCCTCGCGCGCGATCCACAGCATCGCCAGTACGGTGAGCGGCGGGATCAGCGTCACGATCAGCCGCGCGGCCGGCTCGACGTCGAGCAGCGGGTGCAGCGCCAGTACGAGCAGATCGACGCCGAGATTGCCGATCAGCGACCAATGCACCGCCCAATGCGCGGCGAGCGGCGGTGTGCCGGCCTCGTCGAGGATCCGATATCGCCCGACATGACCGGGATAGTCGACCAGCGGCGGGATGGTCTGCCACAGCAGCGGCACAATCGCGGCAAGCGCCATCGCCGCCACGAACCACCGCGTCTGCCACCAACCCAGCGGCCGATCATCATCCCCCTGCATCGCAACAGTTCTAGCGGGGCGAGGGGGCTCGGGACAAGCTGTGATCGGGTGCGTCGATGCGTGCGCCGTCGGGCAGCGCCGCCACCGTGCGCCAGCCGGGCAGCGGGCCATGGGCGAGGGCAGAGGCGGTGGTTGCTGAACGGTCGCGGCCGGGCATGGCGGCGCAGCTGACGACATAGTCGACGCGCCAGGAGCGGACGATCCGGGCTGCTTGAACGGGGCTGCCGAGATAGAAGCCGAACATCGCCAGATTGCCCACACCGCCGCGATGATAGGGGGCTGCAACCAGCCGCTGCGGGGTTGCGGCGATCAGCCATGCGCCGGCGTCGATCGGGGCCATGGTCATGCCGACTGGCAAGGCCGCGAGGCGCGCCGCCAGCGCCGGCGAGGCGCAGTTACCGCCGGTCGCCGGCATCGCAGCGGGCGTCATCGCCTCGGCCGCGAGCGGATACAGCATCCCTGCCGACGCGGCCCATGCACCGGCAAGCGGCAACGCACCGCGTGCCCGCGCGGCGGCGATCACCGCCGCCA